>JACQZE010000023.1 GCA_016207885.1 Nitrospirota bacterium
TAGCAACAGTGACCGGAGGCAGGAACGTAACATCAGCGGCAGCCGGAGCGATCAACGGTAACAGCGTAGCCGTAACAGGCACAAGCGGCAACGTGACATTGGCAGGCACAGTAACAGCCGATACCACGACAGTAGCAATAATAGCAGGCAACGACATCACAACCAGCAACACGGTGATAGCGCAGACGAGCGTAACAATGACAGCCGATGAAGACGCAGCGGTCAGCAATAACGTGACAGCGACCACAGGCAACGTAGATATCACGGCAGGCAGAGACATGGAGCAGACAGCGGGCCAGATCCAGGCGATAGCCGGTGGAGTGAGAGTGGTAGCAGGCAGAGATATTGACGTAATCAATATTGATGCCAATGCCAATAACTTCGGCACAGACGCTATCAAACTCACGGCAGACGGTAACGTAGGCATAACCGGGACCGGGCTTACAGCAACTGGCCCTGCAGGACTTAACATCTCAATAGACCCTGTTGACGTGGCAATAGGTGCGGCAGTAATGGCAACCGGTGATGTGACAGTAGTGGCAGACAACAATATCACAGTTACCGCAGCAGTAACAGCAGACAGTGACAACGACAACACAGGAAATGCAAACCTGACAGCTGATAATGATTCAAGCAGCGCCGGAGATTTCGTAAGCACAGGCGCAACGATAGTTGGAGAGAACGTAACAATAGGCGGATATAATGTAGCAGCAGGCGTTCTTACAGCTGACTTTAACGGAGTTGGAGACGGCGACGTAATAGTGAACGCGCAGAACAACGCGACCTTGAACGGTGCGGTGACAGGTGGAGATCTTGTAGGCGGCACAATAGACATCAACGCGGTAGCCGGCAATGCAGTGACCGCAGCAGGCGGGACACTTGACGCAGGCGGCGCGATAACAGTAGACGCTGGGCTTGATATAACGCTCGGCACAACAGTAGACAGCGAATTAGCCAACGTAGCGCTGACAAGCGGCAATGACACAGATATCAACGGCACAATAACAGCAGAGACCGGAGTGACGGTCAATGCCGACAACAACGTAAGCATAGACGCCAATATCCTTGCAGACGAAAACGGCGGCAATGACGGCGACGTAACGATCAATGCTGATGCAGACAACAGCAGTGCCGGTAACGTTACAATGGGCGACTTCACCATTTACGGCGATGACATCGAAATAACCGGCCAGAACGTACAGGTGGATGCGTTAACAGCAGATAACACAGGCACAGGCGTAATGAATGCAGCCGGAGATATCACAGTAACAGCAGATAACAACGTCACGCTGAATGATACACTTACAGCCGGGACAGACGCCTCAAGCGACATCGAAGTAAATGGTATAGAGGGCATAGTAACACAGCAAGGAGCCGGCAGCGACATGCTTGCAGGCGGTGATGTTACTGTGACAGGCGGAGCAGGAGTAGACCTTAACGGTACGGTTGGAAGCGGGACAACGATAGGAAATAACGTAACACTTGCTTCTGCCTTGGGCAGTATTGATACAGACGGAACGATAGATGCCGACAACAATGTAATAATGAGTGCAGGCCAGGATGTAACTGTAGCAGGTGATGTTACAGCAGGCGGGTTTATTAATATAGCCGGCGGCCACGACGTAACGACCACAGCATTGCTTGACACTAATACAAATGCCGGCACAACAATTACCGTTACAGCAGGACAGGACGCTGCACTTGACGAAATAGACGCAGAGGGCATGGTAACACTTGCTGCCGGACAGAACATGACGCTTGACGGCACGGTTGATTCAGCTACCTCAGACGTCAATGCCGGTGCAGGAGGCAATCTGGATATTAATGCGGCTATCGGCAGCGATCTCAACACGGTTAACGTAAACCTTGTAGCTGAAACAGGCCACATAATCACAACCGATACAATTGACGCTACAACAAACATCACCATGGATGCAGGTGAGGAGGTCACATTAGGCGATGATGTAACAGCAGTAGCCGGGCACGTTGAGATTGCGGCAGGCTGGGATATCGACATGAGCGGCAATAACATTACCGCTGCTACACATGTAGATATGTTCAGCAGTGACGGAGCCATAATCGGCGGCGGCGGGCTCATCACCGTACCTGACCTTGATATGGGCGCGGCAACCGGGATAGACGTTGATACAGATGTTACAACAGTGGAAGCGGTCAATACCGCAAGCGGCGATGTTGAAATAATTGAAGCGGATACGGTTTCCACAAACGGCCTCACGGTTGACGGCAACGGTGTTACAAACTCAGGCAACGGCACCGTAACAATTGATACACCTCTTGATCTCACAATAAACGCCGGGATATCTGCCGGAGGCAATGTTGACCTTGATGCGGATGACAATATCAACATTAATAGCACTTCCGTGACCTCTATTGCAGGCTATGTTGATTTGTATGTAGACAATAATAATATTGACATTTCTGATTCGTCGATTAACTCCGGAACGAATACCAGTATAGAGTCGGAGTATGATGTTGATATTGACAATTCAATTCTACGTGCAGGCACCAATGTTTACATCGAGGGCAGGAACGAGGATGTTGAGATCTATAACGGTTCTGACATAGGCGCAGGCACATATGTTGATATTTATGCAGATGACAGTATAGAGGTTCAGGGCTCTTCCAGAATCGATGCCGGCACTTCTGTATACATGGAGGCGACTGATTATGAGGTAATCGTAACTGACTCGGATATTGGCGCAGGTACGTATGTTGATATGTATTCTGGCGATAGTTCGGTTGAACTTTCAAATGCGAGGGTAACAGCCGGTGACTATGTCCATTTAGATGCTGATGAATATGTTGATGTTGTTTCCTCTGTCTTACGCGCGGGCACTTATGTCGAGATAGACGGCAGAAATGATAATGTTTATATTGACGATTCCGACATCGGCGCAGACACATATGTGGATATAGCTTCATGGAACACTGTGACAATTCAGAATTCTTCAAGCATTACAGCAGGCACATCTGTGTACGTTGAGAATACAAATTATCAGATCGATCTTCTTGATTCAGCTATTGACGCAGGCACTTCCGTGGATATGATAGCCAATGACGGCGACCTGACTATTGACACATCTTCGATAAATGCTGGCTCATATGCTGATCTGTACAGTTATTACAGGACTTATATTGTTGATTCAGACATTAACACAGGCACATATTTTGCCACATGGGCGGATAGCAGTTATGTTGAAGTTAATAATTCAACAGTTAAAGCAGAAGATTATGTTGATGTATATGCTGATACTTATGTTGATATAACTGACTCGGACATTGGTGCAGATACTGATGTTGATGTCTATACAAACTCCAGCTCTATATATATTGACAACTCTGTTGTCACTGGCGGAGGCCATGTTGATATATTTGCCAACAACGACTATATATATATGCTCGACACCCTTGTAAGGGCCGGTGAGTATGCTTCTGTAAGCGCTGACGGTTCAGTAGATATATACACTTCTGATATTAACGCCGGTGAGTATGCACAGATCTACTCAAACGCATCGTATGTGTATATTGAAGACGCCCCGATAACTGCCGGGACATCTGTAGATATAACTGCAGACACATCGGTTGATATCATTGGCTCAACCATTGATTCAAGCATCGGTTCGGGCACATATACAGAGATATATTCAAACAACAGTTATGTATATCTGGAGAATGCTCCGATAGCTGCCGGTACATATGTAGATATAGTCGCAGACGACTCTATTGAGTTAAATGCTTCTTCAATCACAGCTAACTCAGGAAATATTTCTCTGACATCATATAACAGTTATATTGATGCGTATTCAGGTTCGCCTCTTCTTGCAGGCGGAAGCGTTAATATTACGGCTGACACGAGCATCTGGACGGAAGATGATGTAACTGCCATAACCGGGCACATCGACATGGAAGCTAACAGTGGTGACATTGATGTTGACGGTAACCTGACCGCAGCTGACTATGTAGAGCTGACCGCTGATAATACTGTGAATTTAAACGGTGATATTGATGCCGGAGGATATGTTGATATTGACGCAGATGATGACGTTAATATCGATGCTGACATCACTGTTAACGGATCAAGCACGATCAATATAACAGCTGACTCAAACCAGGGCGGAGTTGGTAACCTTAATATCGCTCAGAATGACTTATCTTCAATAACGTCCATTGACGGCGATATAACGCTTCAGGGCGAGGACATCAATGTAGGCTCAGGCGCCAACACCGGCGTAGTAAGGACGGTTGGTAACGGCGACATAAAGATAACAGCCAATTATGAATTTGCGAATACCGCAGACTTAACCGGCGGAAGTTTCACTCTTGCAGGAACTGAGAGTGAGATAGACTCAGGCGGCTCCATAGATATCGACCCGCCGTTCGATGTAACCATCGGCGGAGACGGCATGCATGCTGAAGGAAATATTGACATCGTAGCGATAAACGATATTGATATAAATGCGCCGGTTAACAGCACCATGGCAGGCGATATTACCATGACGGCAGGCAACGACCTTCTGCTTTCTGATGAGGTCAGGACAACGGACACAGGGGATGTTACCCTTGAAGCCACAGCAGGCGTGATAGATGATGACGATGCTGGAACAGAAGATGAATATGTCGCAGGTGATACCGTTACGATGACCGCTGCAAACGGTATCGGTATTACAACAAGCGACATCGACATTGAGGCTAACACGATCCTTGCAGACACCACCGGTGCAGGCGCGGCCGGTATTGACATCGAGAACACGAATTCTCAGAGCACATTCACAACCCTTGCCACCGTGGGTACCCTTGCTGATATCAACTTTGACCAGACAGGCGGCGGCGGGCTTACGGTTGACTCTGCTACAACAACAGACGGTGATATTACAATAACGAATAACGGAGCATCTGCAACACAGGGCATAGACGCTATTATCATAGATGCCAATGGCGCGACCAGTGACGTGACTTTATACACCGATGCTGGCGGCATGATCCTGCGCTCTGTGCTTGCTGACGACGATATTAATATTATTGCGGATTACGGCGACATATCCATAGATGTTGTCGGCAACCCGTCTCCGATAGTGCTTGGAAGGGATGTAACGATCACAGCGACCAACGGATATATCGATGAGCTGGTAACTATGGTGCCGCCTGCGCAAACACAGGACGCTGCTGTTGATATAACCGGTGATGTTGTAACTCTCAGGGCAGGCATAGGCATCGGTAAGAAGTACGAACTTGAGATAGACGCCAATGTTCTTGACGCAACTACCTCTTCATCTTCAGGCGACATATTTATACTGGATCCGAATGATGTTATGCTGGCAAACGCAAGCACGGTTGATGGTAATATCACGATAACAGCCGGTGGTTATATCGACGTCAGGAATATCAGCGCGAACGGCCTCGGCACTGACATTACGCTCACCAGTCTCGGTACCGGCGGAACTGACCCTGCACATATATGGCTCAATAGTGCATTTGCTGATGATGATATTACAGTAACCACCTTTGATGTCGGCGGCAACATATATGTAGGAACAGTCGGAGACGCTGGCACAGACGACATATTTATGACAGCGACCAACGGCTCAATATTTGAACACAACGGTTCTCCGAACATACCTGTTCTGGTTCGTCCGCAGGATGGAGCTACTGACATCACAGGCGATGAGTTGACCCTTATCGCTTTGAATGATATCGGAGGGACAGGCGAGGCTGATATTGAAACGAGCGTGAGAACGCTGACTGCCGATTCAACTCTGCTTGGTGACATCATACTTACTGAAACGGACGATGGGACTTTAGGTAACAACGGTATAGTTCTTGAATCAGTTGACACCAACGACGGTGACATCATCCTTATAACAAACGGACTCGCCTTTGAGACGGGTGCTGCTACCACTGTAGTTGATGTGCAGTCAGACACAGGCAATGGCGACGATACGGGCACACATGACATATCTATCGATGCACAGTCAGGTGACATGGAGGTAAACTTCATACATTCTGATGATGATGTATATCTTGGAGCTACTGCCGCTGGCGGAAGGATAGTTGAATACAATACGACAGACCAGCCGCTTGGCGACCAGGATGTTGACATACAGGGCGAACTCCTCATGCTTGAGGCAGGAGCAGGAATCGGCACGGATGATTATGACAGGCCTGAGAACAGGCTTGACACGCAGGTCAATGAGCTGGCTGCAATAACGCAGAGCGGCGACATCAACATTGAGAACACAGGCGCGTTGACCATAGTGGATTCGTCAGTTGCATTCGGATTCGCAAATGACGGCGCATTTACCGGCCCTGACGGAGTGTCCATAACCGGCGGAAACGGCCTTGAGACAACAGATGACAATATTACAGTCATAGCCTCAAGCCCGCTTACGGTTGCATTAGGCGCTCCTGTTTTAGACGCAGTCGGCGGTGACATACTGCTCGTTGCGGACGGAACAACCGCTGCTGATATTATGACGATCAATGATGATATAACAGCATCAGGCGGTAACGGAAATATCACACTCTATGCCGGAAATGACATTATCCAGGACGCGGGTGTTGCAGGCGATGTAGCTGTCACCGCAGCCGGCTCAGGAAGCATCAGCATGTATGCCGGTGTTGATTGGAACGCCGGAATCCCGAGAGCAGGATATGCAGGCGCGGGATTCTCTGACATAACTATGGATGCTTTAGCAACCATAACAAGCGGAAGCGGCAATATTATGATGACCGCTACTGAGAACATAACCATCGGCGCTATCTCTACGGCTGGTGATGTAACCATCAGCGCTGACGATAACACTTACCTGCTTGGGAACAATGTCGGAGCTATAACAGAGGTTCTTGCCGCTGAGACAGCGGTAGTAACAGCTGATGACCTGATAATGAGAGCTGCGACAGGCATCGGTTCTGCCAATGACATAGATACCAATGTCAGGACAGTTCTTGCAACTAACTCAATAAGCGGAAACATAAATATTTATGAAGTAGGAACAGACAACGACCTGATCGTGCTTGGCGCGACCAATTCAACAGCAACTGCGGGCAATGTTGACATTCAGACAAATGACGGCACATTGACTGTAAACGGTGCGGTAAGCACAGCAGGACCGGCAAGCACAATAACCTTAATAGCTCATGACGCAAATACAACCAATGACGAAGACCTGAACATCAACGCGGCTGTCACCGCGGTAAACGGAACAGTGACCCTGACATCAGATACAAACGATGTCAACTTTGCAGCTGCCGGTGATGTTACAACAACCTCCGGATATGTTGATGTGAATGCAATGGGTGTTGCAGGCGTAGGCAGAATATTCATGGCTGACGGAGCTATGATCAACTCCGGTGATGATCTTATAACAATGGATGCAAGAGGCGACATAACTATCGGCGGCGTGAAAACCACCAATGCAACATCAACTGCTATCGTCATCACAACCACCGCGGGCGGAGTCATAGACGGCGGCGATGCTGACATTGATATTGAAGCTGACTCAGGCAGGGTGGTCATTGATGCTGTAACAGGCGTCGGTTCCACACTTGTTGACGTAGATCCTGACCCGGATGTTGTGAACCCCGCTGACGCGGCTCTTGAGACAGCGGTTGCTTCTATTGATGTGGATAACACCACGAGCGGCGATATCAGGATTGATGAAGTTAACGCCATAACCGTTATACAGCTTGATAATGATGCTGATCTCGGCGACATAGCTCTTACAGCAGGCGGAACGATCACGGTTGACGACGCTGCTGCAGGCGGCCTCGGCGTAATAGCTATAGGCGGAGATATCCTCCTTGATGCAAACGGCGCGACAAGCGACGTTATACTTGAAAACGTTGTAACAACAGGCACAGGTTCTGGCACGGGCGGCTCTATCACCATATCAGCTGACAACGATGTCATGCTTGTTGATACAGCCTCTTCAGACGGTGATGTGACAGCTCTTGGTGCAGGCAATGTAACAATTACTGCTGATGCTGACGGCGTTGCCGACGGTGCAAGCGGCCAGGTACATATGGACAACCAGATTCTGGTCAATGCAGGTTCAGGCCAGATAATCGTAAGCGCTGACGAGGACATCACTCTCGGCGGCCTGCTCACGACCAATGCGACTAACTCAACCGGCAATGGCGCGGTTGAACTTACAAGCACAAGCGCCGGCATAGTTGACGGAGGCGACGCCTTTGTTGATGTTGTTGCAGCAAGCGGCCGTCTCCTCACTCAGACAGTGACAGGCGTAGGCCGTGCAGGTTCAGCATCAGGCGGTGCAGCAACCGACGCGATCGAGACCACGGTATTAGGTGTTGAGATGGAGAATACCGTATCCGGTAATATTGACATTGCTGAGACCGATGCTATGAATATTTATAAAATAGTCCAGATGTCACCTGAGCAGACCGATAACAACGGCTTTATCAGGGTAGTGACCACTAACGGTACTATCACTGTGGTAGATAACAGCGATGACACAGAGCCTGTAATTATTGCGGTTGACGGAAGCGGCGTGGTTGACGGCGGCAGCGTCAGATTGACGGCAGGCGGCGCGGCTTCAGATGTTGTAATCAATGACGGTATCACTACAGAAGAAGGCTATGTGACAATTACCTCTAATGACAGCGTGACCTTCGGCAACACAGCAGGCGGGCGTAACGGATTTATCTCCTCTCCTGCTGAGGGTAATGTTTCTATAATTGCCAATGCCGACGGAGTCAGCGCAGCAAGCGACGGCGATAGAATATTTATGGCCAACGGCGCGACTATAACCTCTGGCACAGGCACGATAACGATGTCTACTGCCACAGGAATTGCCGGTGGGGATATAACGCTTACCGGTCTCAAGACATCAAACAACACTAATACAGCAGTTACGATAAATTCAGAAGCAGCTGTAATAGACGGCGGTGACACCAATATAGACATAGACGCAAACAACGGCCGTGTAGTGATTACTGCCGCAACCGGAGTAGGTAATGCAGCAGGCTCTGGAACAGATGTTGCGATCGAGACATCCGCAAATTCACTGGATGTTGAAAACGTAACAAACGCTACTAACACTGCGGACGGTGATATAAACATCGATGAGACAGATGATGTTACAGTCATCCAGCTTGACAACGATGCTACCAATGCTGACGGCGGCAGCGAAGGCGACATAAGGCTTACAACAGCGGGCAGCACCATAACGATCGCGGATGAGTCAGTCGGCGGCCTCGGAGTTGTTGCGGTGGATGGCGATATACTGCTTGACGCAAACGGCTCAGCAGGCTCTATATTCTCTTATGCTGCGATAACCACAGCCGGAGACCATGCCGTACAGATACTCGCTAATGACCATGTAGGCTTGATGGATGGAACGGCTGATGTGACATCTTCAGGCGAAGGCTCAGTGACGGTCAGGGCAAACGAGAACAACAATGACAGCGGCACCGGCAGCGTGTCGATGCATACAGATTCTTCGATCACAGCTGACGCTATCACAGTTAGCGGCTTCAATGTACAGGTAGATACGCTTACGGCTGATATTTCAGGCGGTGCGGATGACGGCACTATCGATATCGACGCAATATACAATGTTGTCCTCAATGACAACCTTACAGCCGGTCCCGGCACTTCAAGTGATATTCTCATTACTGCCGCAGAAGGGGATGTAACACAAACTGCAGGCAACATGCTGGCAGGCAGAAATGTAGATATAGACGGCAGGGAAGGCGTTACCCTCAACGGCACGATAGGAACAGGCACCGCTATCGGAAATGATGTGTTTATCGATTCTTCCATGGGGAGTGTTGACATCATTGACGATATCACTGCGAATGACGATATATTTGTAAATGCTGCGAACAGCATAGTCGTGGGAGGCGTCAGTGCTGACGCTGACATTACCGCTGATAATAATTTGAGCGGCGCCGGTAATGTAAATATGAACGCTGACACAGACTCAAGCAGTGCGGGAGATTTGACAATTTACAATAACTCAGCCATAACAGGCGAGCAGGTAATCCTGACAGGCCGCAATGTGACCTCAGATGTGGTTACAGCAAGGAATGGTTCAAACGCGGCAGGCACAATGATAACCATTTCCGGTGAGAATGATGTGACCATCAATGACAACACAACGGTATCAAGTATTGTGAACGGTGACATAGATATCACTGCAACAGAAGGCAGCGTTAATCAGACCGCTGGCACGATACTCGCCACAGACGGCGGAGTAGAGATATCAGCCGGAGATGACATTGATGTAATAGCAGTGACAGCCAATGCCAATAATATGACCGGCTCTACTAACGCCATCAAGCTGACAGCGGGCGGAGATGTAAATGTGAACTCCGGAAGCACCGGACTGGTAGCGGTAGATACCCTGGCTGTAATTAACCCGAATCTCAACATATCAATTGATCCGTGGAATGTAAATATCAACAGCGCGGTCTCTGCAAGCGGTAATGTAACAGTTGTTGCAGACAACAATATCACTGTCAATGCGGTAGTGACGGCAGATGCCGGAGTTGCTGACAATGTTGGTGATGTGGATATGAGAGCTGATATTGACTCAAGCAGCGCGGGCGATCTGGAATCAACAGCCCTGATAACCGGTGAGAACATCAGGCTTGACGGTTACAACATCAGGACGAGCGGAGTAGCGGCAGAACTTACGGCAGACAGGGCTGGAGACGGAGCCGGTAACGTAGATGTTAATGCACAGAACAACGCGACAATCGGTGATGCAGTTACAGCAGGCCAGACAAGCGGTACTATAGACATTGACGGAACAGAAGGCAATGTGACTACCGGAGCAGCGGGCTCGCTTGACGCAGGCGGAAACATAACGGTGACGGCTGGGCTTGATATCACGATAGGCGATTTTGTTGACACTGAGAATGACCAGGTGACGATGACAGCAGGCCATGACATCACGATCAACGACACAGTGACAGCAGAAGATGACGGCGGCGACGCAACCGGAAACGGCATAATCATGACCGCTGATAACAATGTAGCGATAAACGCAGACCTGACGTCAGATGAAGACGGCGGGAATAATGGTGACGTGAGGATAAGTGCAGACGCTGACAGCGACAGTGCGGGTGATGTTACAATGGGCGCGGCATTTACAATACGCGGCGATGACATCAATGTAAGCGGTTACAACGTGCAGGTGGACAGGATACTTGCAGACACCTCAACAGGTGTAGCAACCATGGACACGAACGGCAACATCACGATAACCGCAGAGAACAATGCGAGGATGGATGATAACCTTACAGCAGGCACAAGCCTTGGCTTGGCAGCAAGTGATATAACCATCACAGCAACAGAGGGTATGGCAACTCAGACCGCCGGTGATATGACCGCAGGCAGAGATGTCTCGATCTCAGGCGGAGCAGGAGTAGACCTCAACGGCACGATAGGTAATGTGACTAATATCGGGCGTGATGTGCTGATAACCTCAAGTATCGGTTCCGTTGATATTGACGAACTGATCGATGCAAACAGGCATGTGACGGTTAATGCTGCAAACAACATAGATGTAAATGGGATAGTGACTGCAGATGCCGGAGTTGCTGACAATGATGGCGATGTGACAATGACTGCTGACAGCGACTCAAGCAGCGCGGGCGATCTGGAATCAACAGATTTGATAACCGGTGAGAACATAACACTCAATGGTTATAACGTCAGAACGTTTGGAGCAGCGGCAGAGCTTACAGCAGACAGGGCTGGAGACGGAGCTGGTAATGTAACAGTAACGGCGCAGGACAATGCCACGTTTGGTGACGCTGTTACAGCAGGCCAGACAAGCGGTATGATTACTGTAACGGCAACAGCCGGAAACGCGATGACCGGAGCAGCGGGTTCGCTTGACGCAGGCGGAAATATAACGGTGACTGCAGGCCTTGATATCACGATAGGCGACTTTGTTGACACAGAGAATGACCAGGTCACGATGACAGCAGGCCATGACATCACGATCAACGACACAGTGACAGCAGAAGATGACGGCGGCGACGCAACCGGCAACGGCATAATCATGACCGCTGACAACAATGTAGCGATAGCTTCAGGTGTGGTACTCAGGGCTGATGAAGACGGCGGCAATAACGGTGATGTTGATATTGATGCAGATGCGGACAGTGACAGCGCAGGTGATGTGACTATGGGCGCAGGCTCTGTTATCTATGGCGATGATATCAACATAGCAGGCTACAATGTGCAGGTAATGACGCTCACCGCTGACAACACCGGAGCACCGGCAGTAATGGATGGAAACGGTGATATCACGGTACATGCTCAGAACAATGCCACATTTAATAACAACCTGACAGCAGGGACAAGCGCTGCCAGCGACATAGATCTGGATGCTGATGAAGGCTTCGCTAATCAGACGGCAGGTAACATGCTTGCAGGCGGCAACGTCTACATTAACGGCGGATCAGGGGTCAATCTTGACGGCACGATTGGAGCCACAACTGCTATCGGCATAGATGTGGATATCGAGTCAGCATACGGCTCTGTCTCAATAGACGGCAATATCACTGCGAATGACGATGTGTTTGTAGATGCGGCTAATAATATAGTCGTAGGCAACAGCGCAGATATCACAGCTGATAATAACCTGAGCGATTTAGGTGATGTTGTAATGAATGCTGATACAGACTCAAGCAGTGCCGGAGACCTGACTATCAATGATGACTCAACCATAACAGGCGAGCGTGTAACGCTTACAGGTTACAATGTGACCTCAGATGTGGTTACAGCAAGAAATGGTTCAGACACGGCAGGCACGAAGATAACTATAACAGGTGAGCATGATGTGACCATCAATGACAATACAACGGTAGTTAGCGCTGTCAATGGTGACATAGAGATCACATCAACACAGGGCAGCACAAACCAGACCGCCGGAACAATCCTTGCGACAAACGGCGGCGTGGAGATAGTAGCTGGCAAAGACATTGATGTGATAGAAGTGGTGGCAAATGCCAACAACATGCCTAATGCAGCCGGTACTCCAGGCACGACAGCTATCAAGCTTACTGCAGATGGAGATATCAGAGTAAATGCATCTGGCGTAACATACGGACTTGATGCAAGGGATGGCACGGAAGAGCTGAATATCGATATCGACCCGTATGACGTAACCATCAGTAATCAGGTGATTGCAAACGGCAGTGTAACAGTTGTGGCAGACAACAACATAACTGTAAATGACATAGTGACGGCAGATGCGGATAGTGACAATGCAGGTGATGTGGACATGAGGGCAGACATTGACAGCGACAGTTCAGGCGATTTCGAGTCAACAGCTCTGATAACCGGAGAGAACATAAGAATCGACGGTTACAATATAAGGACAAACGGAGCGGCTGCAGAGCTGACAGCGGACAGGGCCATAGACGGAAGCGGTAATGTTGACCTGAATGCACAGAACAACGCAACAATAGGTGATGCTGTACTGGCAGGCCAGACTGACGGGACAATAGACATTGACGGAACAGAAGGCAATGTGACAACCGGTGCAGCAGGCTCGCTTGATGCAGGTGGAAACATAACCGTTACAGCAGGCCTTGATATCACGATAGGTGATTTTGTTGATAGTGAGAATGACCAGATAACGATGACAGCAGGCCATGACATTACTATTAATGACACACTGACTGCAGAGGATGACGGTTCGGTCGTTACAACTGATGGAACCGGGAACGGCATAATCATAACCGCTGACAACAACGTATCTATAAACGCAGACCTGACGGCAGATGAGAACGGCGGCGATAACGGAGATGTGAGAATAGCAGCAGACGCAGACAGTGACAGCGCCGGTGACGTAACGATGGGCGACTTCATCGTACGCGGCGATGACATCAATGTTAGCGGCTACAACGTGCAGGTGGACAGGATATATGCAGACACCACGACAGGCACGACAAGGATGGACACCGCAGGTGATATCACGATAACTGCTCAGAACAACGCAAGGATGAGCGATGACCTCTGGGCAGGCACTGGCAGCGCGAGCGACATAGATATTGATGCTAATGAGGGAGTTGCCTGGCAGTCGGCAGGTAACATGCTTGCAGGAGGAAACGTCACTATAGACGGAGGGCTCAATAGGAAGCGGAACTGCTATCTGCACAATAGGCAATACGGTAGTGGGTAATGTGTCGCTCACATCAAGCGGCGGTACCATTGATATGGGAGGCAATATCACTGCTGACAGCCATGTGACAGGTAATGCAGCAAATAACATAGCCATCAGCGCCCCTGTAACCATCACTGCAGACGCTGACCTGACCGGCACAGCAGTAAATGCCGGTAATGTGACACTCAACGCAGATACAGACTCAAGCAGCGCAGGCGACCTGACCATGTACACACTCGCAGGCGTAGGCTCTGGTTCAACAGTGATTGGCGAGCAGATAACTCTGACAGGCTACAATATCTCTTCTGACATAGTGACAGCTCGCGACAGGAACCTTTCTGACAACACTGATGTCATCAATATCACCGCTCAGGACAGCGTAATTCTTAATGACACTGTCTATGTTGTGAGCGGAATCGGTGACATAGACATCGACGCAACACTTGGAAGCATTTCGCAGACAACCGGCGCGTATATCAGAACTGTCTCGGGTGAGTTATTCATTGACTCTGCTACAGGAGCTGGTGATGGCAATTCCCTTGAGACTGAGGTAGCTGAAATAACCGGCAGAAACACCCTCTCAGGCGACATAGATATAAACGAGCTTAACGCTCTCAGAATAGACGGCCTGACGCAGGAGAATGACGGAGACATATTTGTTGACGCAGGTGATAACATACTGGTCAGCAGTGTAGGACTTGGCGGAGTCGGTATAACTACGAGAGGGAATGGTGAAGTTGATATCAATATGACAGGCGCTTTTGACGCCGGCGCAGACACTATCATAATTGATAACACGATCAGCACATTCGGGCCGAGCCCTGACGGCAGTGTAACCATCCTGAACAGTGAGGATGCTCCTGATTCATCAATCGACATTAATGGAGCCATCACGACAGTAGGCGGCCTGGTAAACATTGACACGACAGCAGGCCGCATAGATGTCGATGCCCCGGTTACAACGGGCAACCTCGGCACGATAGACATAATGGCTAATGGCGGAGCAGCAGCCGGTAATACGGTCGGTATTCTTGAGATAAGCGATGCCATAACATCTGTTTTCGGAGACATCACGCTTCAGGCTGATGATAATGTCAATTTTGACAATGTCCTGTCTGATGTGAACTCTATACTCGGCGATGTATTGGTAAGGGCTGACTTTGACAATGACAATAATGGTTCAGGTGGCGTGATCTACATGCTTAACGGCTCGCTGATCAATACTGATCTCGGGACTATCACACTGAACGCCGATGAGCGTGTTACTGTCTCCCAGCTTATAACAAACAATGATACGGATACGGCGGTTGTGGTAACGAGCAAGAACAGGGATATTGTTGACGGCGGTGACAGCGCGGGCGGCACAAACCCGAGGACAGAGGATATTATCGCTCCGAACGGACGCATAGTGCTGGATGCGGTTACAGGCATCGGGTCAACACTCGTACCGCCTGCTGCAACTGCGGCTCTTGAGATCGATGGGGATTCAGTAGATGCTGAGAATCTTACCAATGTGATAATAGCGGCAGGCAATATCGATCTTCTTGAGAGCGGTGATATAGATGTAGTACAGCTCAGAAACGGCGTTGCGAATGATGAGACCGCGACTACAGGCATGATAACGCTCAGGACGATTGACGGCACTATCACACTTCTTGATGATAACGGAATGGGTGACTCTGAGGGTGTCAGCGCCATCGACGGCAATATCGTACTTGATGCAAATGAAACAAACTTAACTGACGACAGGCTGAGCAGGTTGATCATCAACGCTCCGATAAACAATACTGACACCGGCAACATAACGCTTACTGCTGATGATAATGTCGAGTTCGGTCTTGAGGGCGATGTGACGATAGCTGATGTTTACGGGCCTGATACGATTCAGACACTTGCAGGCGACGTGATAGTTGAGGCAGATGATGATGCTGTGGCTGATGACGGCAACGGCGGGGCCATAATAATGTCTGACAACAATGAGACGGATTATCCTGCCGGAGCGGACGCAACTGTCATAGATGCAGGCGAGGGACTTATCAGGATGTCTGCTGACGAAGATATAATCGTCGGCCAGCTGACAACGACTCATAATGTTGCGACAGAGATAGAGGTGGTGCTTGAGAGTATTAACGGCTCCATACTCGACGCAGGCGACAGCGCTAATGGCGCAACAGGTGTATCTGATATAGTGGTCGACGAGCAGTACGGCTCAGTTGCTCTCATTGCAGAGCACGGCATCGGCACTGACGCTAACTCTATCGAAACGACAGTGAGAGAGGCAGCAGCCACAACTGTGGACGGCGACATACATATCCGCGACGTAGATGTAAACGTCATTGACGGCCTCTATGTGGTCGACATGAGCGCATACGCATCAGCCATCACCCCGCTCAAAGGCAGCGGCCAGCCAGACGGTGTGACTATAACAGACGGCATGGTGGATGACAACATAACGATCATAGCGGCCAGCCCGCTCACCATTGATGCGCCGGTCACGAATGACGGCGGCAGCAGCGGCGAACCTTATGAGGTTGGAGCAGGTGATATTACACTTGTTGCAGAGGGCAGGACAGTTGCTGATGACCTGATACTGAATGATGATGTGACTGCAACATGTACAAATGCCGCAAACTGTGATCTTAACGGTTACGGTGACATTACACTCTATGCCGGTGATGACATCTACCAGAATGCAGGTGTGACTGTGATGGCAGCAGGCCCCGGAAACATCAGCTACCATGCCGGTGTTGATTACAATAAGGGCGTGCTTAGGCCGGGCTTTGACAATCTCTTCCCATCACTTGACAGCGACATCGTAATGGCCACATCAGCTGATACGATAAGCGGCACAGGCACGATAACCATGACAGCTACTGACAATGTAGTGCTGGGCAGCGATCTGCTTGGAGGCGTAAGGACCGGCGGAACTGTAAGCATTACAGCTGATGACAACACTGATTACGACCTTGTCCCGGGTAACACTAATGGACTCGCAGACGGAGTAGGCGCAATAAACGCTAACACTCATCCATTTGCTGGAGATTTGGAGATAGCTGCTCCGACTATTATTCTCAACGCTGCTTCAGGCATTGGCGCAGGAAGGCTGCCGGCATTCCCAGATGTTCTCCATATCAATGGGACAACGGTAACCGGCAATGTAACAAGTGTCGATGCTGATATAAATATTGACAATGCTGCTACAACTGATACAGTGGTTTCGCTCACAACAAGCGGTGACGCCGGCACAGGGCTTGGCGATGATGCCTCAAATATCATATACAATCAGACAGGCGGCTTTGAGCTTGACATTGAAGCCGTTACAGACGATGGTGACATCACTATAGACAATGACGGAGACATAATCGCAAGGTATGTGAATGCCTTTGATAATGACGGCCTGGTCAATGACCCATATCATGTAGATGACCAGGAGGGTGATGTATACCTGACAGCTACAAACGGCGGTGATATTACTATCATGGATGTTATCGCTACTGATACAGCCTATCTGTTCGCTTTAACAGGCGACATTGACGGGACAACAGACTTCAGCCAGGTAAGCCATACCGTAACGGACTGGAATGACGGAGAGGGTGTGATAGATGCATACAAGACGGTGATAAGGACAGGAACGATAGGCCTTGAATTCACTCCTGTGCTCAATGTTGAGTTCCTTGATCTTGTGCTTACATCGCCAAGAGATCCCAGCGAGTTGAGGTCAGGCTGGATGCTCAGAGGCTCGAGGTTCGACGACCAGAGGAACATAAGGATTGATTATCCTCTGCCTCAGATTCCGGGCTACCCGACATACCACAATGACCTGATCGCACCGGGTGTAGTAAGGATAGGCAACTGGTACTTTGAGAACCCGACTCTTAACGACCAGACGAATAGAGACCTGAATGAAGCATACTACCTCTACATTAACAACGTAGTAAGCTCATTTGCCGATGAATGGAGCCTGACTGACGAGGCCTGGAAGTACAGAACCTTCCACGAGGAATCCATATCTGTAATGGATATCTCGCTGGTAACGTCTCTTGGGGAGATGGGTTTGTTAGAGAAGGAGAAGGCGAACAAGTAGGGCAATAGCTGAAACAGAGACGGATAGCTGCCCTGGGTGGCTATCCGTCTTTTTATGTAAACCTTAATCTTGAGAAGGAGGATGTATTTGTGAAGAAGATAGTAATTGCTGCAATTGCTGTTGTGCTGTTGTTCTGTGTTAATTCATATGCGGCTGACAAAGTGGGTTTTATTAATGTGCAGAAGATAGTATCTGATTCTGAAATGGGCAAGAAGGCCAATGCCGATATTCAGAAACTGAAGGACACAGAAAATGTCAAGATCAGCAAACGGCGCGCTGAATTTGAAGAACTTAACAAAACATTTAAGGCTGAGAGTCAGAAAGAAGGCGCTGATCAGGCAGAGCTTAAGCTGCTGATCGACAAGATGCAGCTTAAGGAAAAGGAGTTCAAGAGGATTGTTGATGATGCCAAGGAAATGCTTGCAAAGAAGGATAGGGAGCTCGTTATTGATATACTGCTTAAGGCAGACCCGATCCTGAAGGATATAGCCAAAAACAAGGGATATATCATGATATTCAGAGACAGGAACGCGCTTGCATACCTTGATCCTGCAGTAGACATAACGGATGAGGTCATCAAGAAGCTTGATAAAAAATAAATATTATAAACAAGCAGCGGCCTGCATATCTTGAAGGCCGCTGCTTGTTTTTTTATTTATGGAAGGTGGGATATTTTCTGCATTGAAGCCTCTCTGTTAACGTAACTGTAAGTGAAAAATGGTGGGCAGTCGCAGAATCGAACTGCGGACACGAGGCTTTTCAGGCCTCTGCTCTACCGGCTGAGCTAACTGCCCATGAGTAGAAACTATAACTTATACTTTCTTTCCTTGTCAATATTTCATGGATAACAGAACCTCTATTTTCTTCTCTGTAATCGCCGGAGTTCTTCTTGTAGCCGGATTCCCTCCCTTTGACCTGTATCCTTTGACCTGGTTTGCTCTTATCCCGCTTTTTATGGCTCTGAGGGATAAAGGAGCCAGGGCCGCTTTTTACATAGGCAGCCTGACAGGCCTTGTCTTTTTTTCAGGAGCGCTCTACTGGGTATTTCACTCCATATATTATTACAGCAGCATCCCGGCTGTATTAAGCGTGTTTATAGTTCTGCTGTTATGCCTTTTTCTAAGCCTGTACATCGGAATATTTTCCATGATCTTTTCTTTGATATCAGACCGTTCAAGGATGCCGGCTCTTTTCATAGCCCCTGTCCTGTGGGTGACTCTTGAAGTGGTGCGTTCTTATGCCTTTACAGGGTTTCCGTGGCTGCTGCTGGGGTATTCGCAGTATAAGTTTCTCACTATAATCCAGATAGCCGATATTACCGGGATTTACGGAGTCTCTTTCCTTGTAGTTGCGTTTAACGGAGCAGTCTTTGATTTAGCTGTTTCATGGCCCGGGAAGATCCGCAGGATGCCTTTGTTAGGCAAGTCGCATATCACTGCAGGTGTTGCAATATACGGTTTGCTGCTGGCCGTCTCTCTGATATACGGCTTCTGGGAGTTAAATAGATCACAAGATAAAACCAGGACGATAAAGGCCGGTGTTATACAGGGGAATATCGGCCAGGACAGAAAGTGGGATGCAGATTCAATGCAGGAGATAGTTGATATTTATAAACGGCTTTCGCTTGAGGCTGTAACTGAATCTCCTGACCTCATAGTATGGCCAGAGGCTGCGCTGCCGTTTGTGTTCAGTAAGAATTCTCCCTCTTCAAAAGATATGCTTGATTTTCAGAAGGATATCGGCATTCCTTTGCTCACAGGAGGTATCACAGAAAAAGATTCCGAAGCAGGTGAATCAGTGCTCGCTAACAGCGCTATCCTGATATCTTCAGGCGAGGTTGTTTCAGTATATGACAAGATACACCTCGTTCCTTTTGGTGAGTATGTTCCTTTGGCACGCTATCTTCCTTTTATAAAGAAACTGGTTATTGACATAGGGGATTTCAGGCCCGGAGAAACGCATACTGTTATGGAGATGCCGCCGGCAAGAATAGCCGGCCTTATCTGCTATGAGATCATATTCCCGGGCCTTACAAGGAAGTTTGTGAATAAGGGAGCCAACGCCATTGTGGCCATAACGAATGATGCATGGTTTGGGAAAACGCCAGCCCCTTATCAGCATTTCTCCATGGCGGTCTTCAGGGCGGTGGAGAACAGGGTTCCTGTTATCAGGGCTGCAAATACCGGCATCTCAGGTTTCATAGATTCACGAGGCAGGATAATGGGAATGAGCGGCATCTTTGTCCCGGCTGAGATGTCAAAGGAGATTTCTCTCGGGTCCGATGATAAAACTTTCTATACCAAATTTGGTGACCTCTTTGCTTTTTTGTGTATAATTAGTTCAGTGATATTGATCGCAAACTGCCTCTTCCCTGAAAAGAAAGGTAAATATAAGGAAGGTTATTAGAAATGGTTATTGAAGAGCGAACAAGAGAAGACCTTAAAGAAATACAGGCAAGAATCGATACCCTCTGGAGGTATCTTTGAAGTCCCATCACTGAAAGGCCGGCTTGAAGTGCTTCAGAAGGAACTGTCTGCAGAAGGCCTGTGGGATGACCCTTCAAGCGCACAGAAATTACTGAAAGAAAGATCCGGCATCGAAAATGCCCTGCAGCCTCTATTTTCCATCCAGAAAAAATTTGAGGACACATCTGTCCTTATCGAACTTTCCGAAGAAGAGGATGGAGATGTATTTGGCGGTGATATTTCAAGAAACATCAGAGAGCTCAAGGTTCAGCTTGATGACCTTGAACTGAAGAGCGCCTTTTCTGCTCCTGAAGATATTAATAATGCCATAATGACGATCCATCCGGGAGCCGGGGGAACGGAGAGCCAGGACTGGGCTCAGATGCTGATGAGGATGTACATGCGATGGGCTGAGCGCAGGAATTTCAAGGTAAGTATAATCGACATTATCTCCGGTGAAGAGGCAGGTATCAAGAGCGCTACCATCACTGTCGAAGGTGACTATGCCTATGGGTACCTGAAAGGCGAGGCAGGCGTTCACAGGCTTGTAAGGATATCACCTTTTGATGCCAACAAGAGGAGGCATACTTCTTTTGCAGCCATTCTTGTTTACCCTGAGATAAGCGAGGATATAGATGTGGATATTAATGATGACGATATCAGGGTGGACACGTACAGGTCTTCGGGAGCCGGGGGACAGCATGTCAATAAGACAGATTCCGCTGTCAGGCTTACCCATATTCCTACAGGTATTGTTGTATGCTGCCAGAATGAACGTTCCCAGATAAAGAACAGGGCTATGGCCATGAAGATACTCAAGGCTCGTCTGTACACTCTAAAAAAAGAAGAGCATGATAAAAAGATAGAGGACTTTATGGGTGAGAAGAAGGAGATAGCATGGGGAAGCCAGATAAGGTCATACACCCTGCAGCCTTACCAGCTTATAAAGGATCACAGGACAGATATCGAGAGAGGCAATGTTGCTGCTGTGCTTGACGGCGATATTGATGAGTTTATAAAGGGGTATCTTATGAAGGGCAAGACAGGCGCTTGATCAGTTCCTGCCCTTTTTTGACATCTCTTCATCATAGAACTTCTGGTAAAGGACATCCCACTCGGAGGTTCCCTCAAAGACCTTTTTGGAATATGACTGCAGCTTATTATTAACCTTGATATCTATATCTTCAGCCAGCTTCAGCTCTTTTGTAATCACGTTTCTTATTGCGCGCCTGATGGCTCCGTCTTCACTGAGGGTTCTGACGGCGTCTTTATCCTTGAGCCCCTTAAGTATAATGTGTGTCAGGTGGCTTACCTTATCGTCAGAGAGTCTCATAATATGATATTGCGTTCCTTTACGAGTTTCTTTTTTGTCATATCAAAAAGCGTACGGTAGTCAAGGTTCCCTTTTTCTATCTCTGAGTCAAACTTCTTCAATATATCTCTCACTTCGTCGTTTAGAGTGTCCTCAACCATCAGTTCAGCAAGCATAGCTTCGAAGATGATATCCCGCACTGCATTCTCTGAGGTTTTCAGTTCGACAAAGTCTTTATCAAGAAGCTCTTTCAGTATCTCTCTTGATATGACAGTCAGCCAGCCCTTCGGGATCCTCATCTCTAAAACTTCTCAACAAACGGCAGGAGCGCGATGCTTCTTGCCCTTTTGATAGCCTGTGCGAGTTCACGCTGATGTTTTGCGCAGGTGCCGCTCATCCTGGCTGCCATCATTTTGCCCCTTTCAGTAAGGTAATGCCTTAATATCCTGATATCCTTATAATCGATAAAGTCTATCTTGTCAGCACAGAACTTACAGAACCTCTTTCTCTGAAATCTTGGTCTTGATGATCTTGGTTTTGTGGTGGGTCTCAATTTATAACTCCTTTTCTACAGAATTTTTATTTTTATTTAAAATGGTTCAAGGTCAGTGGTTTCGTCATGCTGCATGGCTCTTTCATCGTTCATGCCGCCGGAATCTTTTTTAGAGAGAAAGCGCACCTGCTGGGCAACTACCTCATGCTTGCTTCTCTTCTGGCCGTCCTCAGTCTCCCATCTCTGTTCCTGAAGCCTGCCTTCAACGAGTACGGGATTGCCTTTGCTCAGGTATTTGCCGCAGCTGTCAGCCTGCTTGCCGAATACCACAATATTTATGAAGGTGACTTCTTCCTTCATCTCATCTCCCTGCTTATACTTGCGATTAACAGCGATCCCGAAGTTACATACAGAAGTGCCCTGCGGGGTGTATCTGACCTCAGGGTCTCTTGTAAGATTGCCCATAAGAATTACCTTATTGAACATCTTCGTCTGTCTCCTCAGTTTCTGCGGGTTCGCTTATAACAGCGGTATCGCCAGCAGCCCCGGTATCAGCAACGGGTTCAGCGGCAGCTGGTGTAATAAGAGATTTCATTAGAGCTGCAATATGCTTCTTTTTTTCTATCTTTATTATCATGAACTTGAGGATATTCTCTGAAAGCTTGCATAGCCTTTCAAGCTTTGCCATTGCCGCGGGCGGGGCGTTGAAGACCAGAAGAATATACTCGCCTTTTTCCTGCTTTTTTACTGCGTAGGAGAGTTTTCTTGATCCGAGGTTTGTTGTCTTGAGGATCTCACCGCCGTTTTCTGCGATAAGTCCGGTTACTTTTGCGATCTGTTCTTCTTTGGTTTTCTCGTCAAGGTTGGTGTCGAGAATGAAAAGCTGTTCGTAAAGAGTCATTTATTCCTCCATTTGGGTTTTTTCCGAAATGCGGTGTCCTGCATCATATGCCGGAAATGCAGCCCTTGCCCGTATGGCAAGAGCAAAGAGCCTTCATAAGTGACATATAAGGTATCATATAAAACAACAAAAAATCAATATGCGGTTTCAGGAAAAAAGCCTGAAGAGTGAGAATGTTACAGCGATTCCGACCAGGGCACCTAATATAACCTCCCAGGGTTTGTGTATTCCGGTGGCAATCCTGCTTTGAGCGATGAGAACAGCCATCAGGAATATCAAAAGTGACGGCATAAAACCTTCGGTCATAAATGTTACGGCAGTCCATATGGAAAAGGCTACTGCCGCATGACCGCTCGGCATCCCTCCCTTAAGAGGCATCCCTTTTCCAAGGAATGTCTTAGTCAATACAACAAGTATAAGAACTGCAATAAGTGAGATCACAGCAATACTGTCTCCGGCATGTTTTGCTATAGTTATTCCTTCGCGAAAGGCCTTTTTGAGAGGGGCAAAGAGTATCATATAGCCGATAACAGCCGCACCCAGGGCTGTTATCAGAACAGCTCCGGCAGCAGTATCCTTTATTATTCTTGCCCTTGTATCATATTCCTTAAAGAGAAAGTCAGTGATCGTTTCGAGCGCCGTGTTGAGCATTTCTGTAGATATAACGATTACCGCCAGAACCACCAGCACGGCAAATTCCGTCCAATTCACACCCAGCAGCAAACTGAAGACAAGGAGCAGCAGGGCTGCAATAAGATGGTAGCGCATATGCCGCTGTGTCTTGGCG
Organism: Nitrospirota bacterium; assembly: GCA_016207885.1. Lineage (NCBI taxonomy): Bacteria > Pseudomonadati > Nitrospirota > Nitrospirota bacterium. The sequence continues at coordinate 24,208 of JACQZE010000023.1, forward strand.
GCATGCAGTATACCGTTGATTGCGGCATTTGCGCTGTCTACGAATTTTCTTAGAGGCATAGTTTATTAATAAAGCATATTGTAAATTCTATATCTTCTCAAGTGCAGTCTGCACTGCCCGCTCTTTCCTCACCATCTTCTTTGCATCCGGGCCGCCATTTTCATGTTCATATCCGAGCAGGTGCAGTATGCCGTGTATCAGGAGGCGGTATATCTCATCGTAGAGTCCCATGTCAGCTGCGTCAGCCTGGGATTCAGCCCTGTAAATATTAATCACGACATCACCCAGGACATTGTCAGACAAGCCCGGCAACCGGAGTCCGGCTTCAAAAGAGAGAACATCAGTGGCCTTCCGGATGCCCCTGAAAGTTGTGTTCAATTCCTGCATCCTTCGATTGCCTACAAAAAGAATGCTCAGCTCTGCATCCTCCTGTTTAAGAAACGTGAGAATATTACCGGCCTTTGCCGCTATTCTTTTAGTGTCCAGCTTCCGGCGCCGCTGCAGGTTTTTTATCAGTATCTTCATTTTCTATTTCAAAGCCCGGATAATTTATTCTCTTGTGAAACATGCTGCTGAGGATAAAGACGAAATGGGTCTTTATCTCACGGATGTCCTTGAGCGTCAATTCGCATTCATCAAGCTGGCCGTCAATTATCCTGTTATTGACTATGCGGTCGATCAGCGCAGATATCTTTTCCGGTGTAGGTTCAGTCAGGGTTCTTGAAGCAGCCTCTACTGCGTCAGCCATATGGATGAGAGCCGCCACGTTGGTCCTGGGTTTGGGCCCGGGATATCTGAAATCATCCTCTGTGGATGGGGGTAATGTCTTGTCAGCCTCATGCTGTTCCCTGGCCTTCTGCCAGAAATAGGTCTGAATGGAAGTGCCGTGATGCTGCTGTATGATATCTATTATCGCTTTTGGCAGGTTGTATTTCTTTGCCAGTTCAACGCCCTCTTTGACATGGGAGATCAGGACAAGAGCGCTCATGCGCGGGGACATATTCTCGTGCCTGCTGACCAATCCGGTCTGGTTCTCTATAAAGTATTCCGGCATCTTTATCTTTCCGATATCGTGATAATATGCGCTGACCCTTGCCATCAGAGGATTGACCCCGACGGCTTCGGCAGCAGATTCAACAAGGTTTCCCACAACAATGCTGTGATGGTATGTGCTGGGCGCTTCAGCTAAAAGCTCCTGCAAAAGAGGCTGGTTGAGATCCAGCAGCTCAAGCAGGCTGATATCAGTGATGAGTTTAAAGAACTTTTCACCGACAGGCAGCAGTGCAGAGACGAGTATTGCGACTAACATTCCGTTTAAAAACGAGAAGCCTATTATTACCATGGTTTCCGGGCCCGGGAGATGACCGCGATAAAGGATCAATATCATTGATGTGAATACACATACCATGCTTACATAAAGGCCGCCTCTCCATATAGCTGACCGCCTCTTGCATCTGATGACCCCGAACGCGGCCGTGATGCCTGCGGCAAAGTTAAAGATGGGGTAAACAGGGTCATTCAGCCACAGGCCGGCTATGAGGCTTGAAACAATGGTCAGCAGAATGGCGGTATGGATATCGATTAGGAGCGCCGCAAGCATTGAACCTGTCGCAAGCGGTATAACATATATCGGCAGCATGGGGTCAATATTTCCAAGCCACAGGGTGAAGAGCTTGAAGATGAAGTAAAATACTTCTCCTAAAATAAAGTTGGTTGTAAGGAGTATCCCGACGAGGATTATGGTCTTGTAGTCTTTTTCTATGGTTGGAGTATAGCGCTTAAGGTCTTTATAAAATATAATCAGCAGCAGGCCGATGACCAATACTACTCCTGCTGCGGCCTCATGTGATACTTCTGTTGCAGTTCCGGAAATAAATCCACGGCCGAATAATATTGTGGCCCCTATCAAACCTGAAAAAAGCATGAGCAGGGAGAGCCTTATGAAAGATCCTTTGGTTATAAGATGATGCTTATTGATCTCTGCGTTATCTGTTTTCAAACTTTTCATATGCTTTTATTATCTGCTGAACAAGCTTGTGCCTGACAACATCCTTTTCTGAGAAATAAATAAATTTAAGGCCCTCGATATCTTTGAGCATACCCTCTATCTCAATAAGGCCAGAGGTCTTTCCCGGAGGGAGGTCGACCTGTGTCTTGTCCCCTGTGATCACGGTCTTTGAGTTGAACCCGAGCCTTGTAAGATACATCTTCATCTGTTCTGAAGTCGTATTCTGCGCCTCGTCAAGTATTATAAATGAATCATTGAGCGTGCGTCCTCTCATGAACGCGAGCGGAGCTATCTCAATTACGCCGCTTTCTATGAGATGGTGTGCTTTTTCCGCATCCATCATATCATAAAGCGCGTCATACAGGGGCCTCAGATACGGGGTGATCTTTTCGTAAAGGTCGCCCGGAAGAAAGCCGAGTTTCTCTCCGGCTTCGACCGCTGGTCTCGCAAGAATGATCCTGCTGACCTGCTTCTTCATCAGGGCGTTTATCGCCATTGCCATTGCGAGATAGGTCTTGCCTGTGCCTGCCGGGCCTATGCCCAGTACCATGTCATAATGTTTTATGGCTTCGATGTAGCGCATCTGGGTCTCTGACCTTGGAACTATGAACTTGTTTTTTGAGGAGACCGGGATCGCGCTTAAAAAGAAATCCTTGATAGAAGCGGAGGCATTGCCTGAGGAAAGCTCATCAGATGCCTTTAAGAGGAACTGAATATCTCTCGGGTTTATCCTGAAACCGCCGGAGTCTATCAGCAGCAGTTCTTTGATCAGTTTTTTGGCTCTGTTAACAGCCTTTTCCTCACCCTGAAGAAAGATCCTGTTGCCCCTGATAGATGTTTCGATCCCAAGGGTATCTTCTATAACTCTAAGGCTCTTATCAAGCCTTTCATGTGTGGATGAAAGATCCCTTTCTTCGCCGAGATCCAGTTCTAACTTAAACGTAAGCTATCTCCTCTATATATACCTATGCGATATGTATATCTATTTATACTTCTTAGAGCATATAAAAGCAAGATACATTATACATAAATATCTTTATTTATCAAAGAAATAATGAGAGGAGGGGAATCTGCCAAGGTGGGTAATTTATTAATAAATCCAGCGGGTTATCTAATCAGGTCACAATATGATCATAGAGTCCCCGTAGGAGAAGAACCTGTATCCCGCCATTTGGGACTCGGCGTACGCCTTTTTTAAGAGATCCAGTCCGGCAAAGGCAGAGGTCAGCATCATCGGGGTAGACCTCGGCTGGTGAAAATTGGTTATAAGCGAGCCTATGACCTTGAACTTGTATCCGGGATAAATAAAGATCGCAGCTTTGCCTGCCCCTGCTTTAATAATTCCGTCAGCATTTGCAGCAGACTCAAGCGTTCTTGTAACGGTTGTTCCAACGGCGATGATCCTTCGGCCTTCTCTTCTTGCCGTATTTACCGCTTCAGCCGTCTCTTCCGATATCTCATAGAACTCCTCACCCATAACATGGTCTTTGATATTATCTGAAACAACCGGCTTGAAAGTTCCATATCCGACATGCAGTGTGACCGTCTTTATATCCACACCTTTTTCCTTTAAAGAGCAGAGTATTTCATCAGTAAAATGCAGCCCTGCCGTAGGCGCGGCTATGGCCCCTTCTTTCTCGGCATACACGGTCTGGTAACGCTCCAGGTCTGAGCCCTCAGCATCCCGTTTAATATAAAAGGGCAGGGGCGCTGATCCTGTTTTAAATAGATGCGCCTTGATCTCATTCTCTTTTATAATATTGCCGTCATCAACGCTGAACTCAGCCTGCAGAACTCCGTTTGAATTGCGTATCTCAGCTTTTATCCCCCCGTCAATGTGAAGCTTTCCTTTGTTAACTCCCTTAAGGAGCACCTCCCATTTGTTGATTCCTATCTCTCTGACAAGCAGTATCTCAACCTTCTTGCCTGAAGGTTTAATCGCTGTAATGCGGGCCGGGATGACCTTTGTATCATTTAATACAAGGAGGTCGGAGTCATTGATGTATTCAACTATATCGCTGAAAGCCCTGTGCTCCAGAGTCTGTTTTCCCCTGTCAATCACCAGCAGCCTGGATGAGTCCCGGACTGGCAGCGGATATTGGGCGATCTGGCCGGCAGGTATAAAGTAATCATAATCAGAGAGATTCATAATATGCTATATGGCATTCAGTGATAGATCCTGCGGGGATATGTCTTTAATACTGCCGTTTCTCTATGACAGTTCCGGGATAATAATGCGCGAGTATCTCCCTGTAGTCCTTGCCTTCTCTTGCCATCTCAAGCGCGCCCCACTGGCTCAGGCCGACGCCATGGCCCCATCCATTGCCCTCAAAGACCATGCCGTTACTCTCTTTTTTCAATAGAAAACTGGTGCTGGGAAGCTTGTTATATCCCATGAGTTTTCTTAATTCCGTTGCCTTGATCTCGGCGGCCTCATTATTGTCTTTAGCTATGCTAAGCGTCTTTACCCTGCCTGTAGAAGTAAATGAAGATATGGTGATATCTTTTATGCCGTTGATGTTCAGCGCTTTCCCTATATCTTCAAGAGTGAACTTTCTCTCCCAGTTCTCATACGGGGTATTTTTATTGTTGCATTCAACCGGCTTGAGATACGGGTAGCTCGTTCCCCAGACCTCTTCAGGCACCTCTGTCTTTCCGTAACATACAGAATGATACAAAGATTCAATAGGAGCCCCGTTGTAGGTCAATATCTCGCCTCCTGTTTCACTGACAGCGCGGGTGATCAGCGGGTCGTTGTTCTCATCTTTATAGAGCTGACTGAGAACACCGGAGGTCAGGTGAAACTCTTTCTCCCCGTTCGCCAGTTTATGGAAAACAGCATATGTCCTTGATATGACCGCCTGCGCCTTGAGCGCCTCTATCTCCCAATCCCTGCCGGCTTCAGAAGCGACAACTCCCTCAACATACTTTTCGAACGGGATGCTGTTGATGAACTGAAGCCCGTTGTTGTCCTTTTTTATTTCAAAGCTGCCGGTGTAATGCCTGCCGTTTAAAAAGAGCTTGCCGTTCAGGCTCCCGATATCTTTGGCGTCTTTTGAAGGAGCAGGCGTGATGGTGTCTTCATAGATGAGCACCTTGATATTATCTTCAGCCATGGACTGGCCGAAAGATAACAAGAGTATAAAAAGGATAATTATTAAGTAAAATGCGCGTTTCATTTCCTGCCGAAAAATAGAAATAGGATATAAATATTATACTTATTCTCTTAAGCTTTGTGCCTGTTCCTCTGCCTTTCTTTGCTTTCTGCCCTGCTGAATACGCATCCGCAGTATTTCTGCCTGTATAGGCCGAGTTCTTTGGCAGATGCCATGGATTCCCTGAAGAAGGGCCTGAAGTCTTTCAGATAAAAATCTATTCCATGCTTTGCAGATATCTTTTTTCCTGTGGCAGTCAGCTGATCAAAATCCTGATAAGGGCTGATAAGGAGTGTGGTTGAAAAGGCATCGAAACCTTTTTTTGACGCCTCCTCAGCGGTTTTGCCTAATCTAAGCTCATAACATGACCTGCAGCGGCCTGGGCTTTGTGGTATCAATGCAAGGTCTGTGCTTGTAACTCCCAGCATATCAAAATAATCTTCAGGACTGTAATCTTCAAAAAAAAGCATGTCGATATTTCTTTGCGACGCCAGCTTTTTCATTGACTGAAGCCTTGAATCATATTCTTCAAATGGATGAATGTTCGGATTGAACCAGAAACCCGTAAGGCTGTGCCCCTCGGTTTTTAATATCTCAAAAGGGTATATTGCGCAGTTGCCGCAGCATGTGTGGAGAAGGATATTCATTTAAAAGAGCCCGTCCGCCTTCTTCAGCCCGAAGTGTTCATACGCGAGTTTTGTGGCTATCCGGCCTCTCGGGCTTCTGTCTATAAAACCCTGCTGCAGCAGAAAAGGCTCGTAGACATCCTCTATCGTGTTCTTCTCTTCCTGTATCGACGCGGCAAGCGTATCAAGCCCGACAGGCCCGCCGCCGTACTTCTCTATTATCGTAAGAAGCAGCTTTCTGTCCATGAAGTCAAAACCCATTTTATCTACTCCCATAGCCTTGAGAGCCTCTTCCGTAATATTGAGGTCGATGATGCTGTTGTTCTTTACCTGCGCGAAATCTCTGATGCGCCGCAGGAGCCTGTTTGCTATACGGGGTGTGCCTCTTGACCTTATCGCTATCTCTGTAGTCGCGTCATCATCAATATTTGTATGGAGTATTCCTGTTGAGCGTGAGAGTATGCGCTTCAGGTCATCAGGTGAATAGAAATCCAGCCTGTTGATCACACCGAAGCGGTCTCTAAGCGGTGATGTGAGAAGGCCGGTTCTTGTTGTTGCGCCAACCAGAGTGAACTTCGGCAGGTTAAGTTTGACCGTCCTTGCGCTCGGCCCCTGTCCTATGATGATATCGAGCTGGTAATCCTCCATCGCCGGATAAAGCACCTCTTCGGCGATCCTCGGGAGCCTGTGTATCTCATCTATGAAGAGTATATCTTTCTTGCCCAGATTGGTGAGAACCGCGACAAGGTCGCCGGGCCTCTCAAGCACAGGGCCTGATGTGACCTTGATATCTACGCCTAATTCAGAAGCTATGATATGAGCAAGCGTTGTCTTGCCAAGACCCGGAGGGCCGCAGAAGAGGACATGGTCGAGCGCCTCGTCCCTTTGTTTCGCAGCCTGTATAAAGACCTTCAGGTTCTCTTTGATATTATGCTGGCCGACAAACTCGTCAAATGACCTTGGCCGCATGCTCAGCTCAAAGCCGAAGTCCTCTTCTATCGCCTCAGGTGTTATATCTCTTTCAGGAGTATCGCTCATTGTATAAGTTGTTTGTCATTCCGAATCCCTTTAGGGTGAGGAATCCTGGCTGTTATAAAGTGTTCAAGGTTTCTCCCTTTGGTCGAAATGACATTTCAATAAAAGATATCAGTCGAATTCACTATTTATTTTCTCGTCAATATTTTGAGCGCGTCTTTAATTATATCCTCAATAGACTCTGCCCCGTTGCTCAAAGCTGTTGAAACCGCATTCTCTGACAAAGACTTTTTGTACCCGAGATTTTCAAGAGCTGATACAGCGTCATCTGCAAGCGTTCCCGGCCGTGACGCATATGTACCGCTGAAGGACTGGAGCTTGCCCTTTAATTCAAGCACAAGCCTTGAGGCGGTCTTTTTGCCGAGTCCGGGTATGGTTGAGAGCAGGGCGATATCTTCATTGTATATCGCATCGGTGAACCGGCCCACCTCCATTCCCGACAATATCCCGAGGGCGAGCTTCGGGCCGACGCCGCTGATGCCGAGCAGGGTTGAAAAGACCTTGCGTTCGTCTTCTGTAATAAAGCCGAAGAGCTGAAGTGCGTCTTCCCTCACGTGTGTATATGTGTGGATGAAGACGATTTTGCCTTCATCAGGGATGTCGCCGATACTGCGCAGAGGTATCGCCACACTGTAGCCGACCCCGCTGACCTCGACAATGATGCGGTCAGGTTTTTTGCTTATGATTGTTCCCTTAAGTGATGCGATCATATTGAATTCCTGTCGCTTATTTTAACTCAAAAGAGGAATTAATGTGGCAGATAGTGAGGGCGAGGGCGTCTGATGTGTCTTCGCTCATAACAAGAGACGGCTCAAGGTTCAAAATCCTTAAGACCATCTCCTGCACCTGTCTCTTTTCAGCCCTTCCGTAACCTGTCAGAGCCATCTTTACCTCTGTCGGGTTATATTCAAAAAGCGGCATGCCGTGCTGAGCTGCAAGGAGCATGACGACCCCCCTGGTGGTGCCTAACGCCATGGAAGAGCGTATGCTTTTGTGGTAGAAGACCTTTTCCATGCAGAGGTGGGAAGGCCTGTGTTCAAGGATAATATCTTTCAGCGAGCCATAAAGTATATGGAGCCTTTCAGGAAGGGGCTTCTTTGAGCTCATCCTTATGTCGCCGGATGCAACGTATTTCGGGACGTATGGTTTTTTATTCACCGACAGGATGCCGTAGCCGCAGCAGACCGTCCCGGGGTCGATGCCGATGATATTCATTATTCTTCCATCATCTCATCCGGGATATCGAAGTTTGAATATACATTCTGCACATCGTCGTGATCTTCGAGAACATCCACAAGCTTCAGTACCTTTCTCGCGTCTGTCTCATTTAGCTTCACATAATTCTTCGGTATCTGCATGACCTTAGCGAGGCTGAACTTTATATTGTTTTTTTCAAGGTGATCCCTGACATTGGTGAAGCCTTCAGGCGAGGTCAGCACTTCATAGCTGTCCTCATCCGGGTCATTTTTTACATCATCCGCGCCTGCGTCAAGAGCCAATGTCATTAGGGTCTCTTCATCGCATTCTTTTTTATCGACGAGCAGATAGCCTTTATTCTCAAATATCCAGGACACGCTCCCTGACTCTGCCATATTTCCGTTATTCCTGCTCATGATATACCTGAGTTCGGCGATGGTCCTTGTCTTGTTGTCTGTCATCGTCTCGATGATTATCGCCGAGCCGCCCGGGCCGTACCCCTCGTATGTTATCTCTTCATACGAGACTCCCGGAAGTTCGCCTGTGCCTTTCTGTATAGCCCGCTTGATGTTGTCAGCAGGCATATTGACTCCTTTGGCATTATCAATTGCGAGCCTAAGCCTCGGGTTCATATCAGGGTTGCCGCCGCCGGCTCTTGCTGCAACGGTTATCTCTTTGGTGACCCTGGTGAATGCCTTTCCCTTCTTTGCGTCAACTATGGCCTTTTTGTGTTTTATACCGGACCATTTTGAATGTCCTGACATATACTTATCATGCTCCTTTATTATTGGAATTAGAACATGAAGATTATAAGAGAAAGGGGGATGTAAAGGCAATTGGCAAGGGCAATAAAAAAAGGCGTTCCGACGAATCGGAACGCCTTTTAGAAACTTCAATCAAGCAGGTTTTAGAACTCGAGAGTTAAACCGTGCCTTACACCATACGGATTGTCAGCACTGGTGTTATTGCCATCTGCTGTCATTGGTGTCTGGTAATCATAAGCTGAGCCTGCGAACATGTAGCCGGCCTCAACAAAGTAAACAAGGTTTGTGTCAACCTGGTATGTTACAGTTGCGTCAACTTCTGTGCCGAGAGCCTTGGAACGCTTCGGGCCGCCGTTAGCATCGGTTGCGCCATTGATATTAACACCCTTTGCTGCCCTGAGGTAGAATATGTCAAGGCCTGCTGTAAGGTCAGGTGATACCTTTGCATCTGCGCCGACATTGATATACCATGTGTTTGCGATACCTGCTTTGCTGCATGATACACCGCCGTAAGTGTTTGTAAGCGCGCATCCTGCGTTTGCTATCTTATCGTCATAGAGGAACGCTGTCTTTCTTACGCCAAGCTGTCCGCTTGAGCCGATAGTGGTCATGAAGCCTTCATACTTGTTGCCGGTCTGGGTATCAATATAGTCGCCGGTGCTGTCAACTCTGTCTTCGACCTTGTCGCCGCTGCCGTAGCCGACTTCCGCGCCTACTGAAACAGGTGAGTTCGGGACGTCAACATTTGCGCCGATGAGCCATGCATAACCTTTGTACTTTCTGTCTGAATCGTGTGTATAGCTGTTGTAGTTGGATTTTGCCTTGCCGCTCTGGATCTCAACATCTCCATAAAGCTTTACGCCTGATACAGTTGTGTCAGCCCTTAAGCCTACGTTCCAGAAGTGTAATCCTGCTGAATCATTAGAGTCGCTGCTTGTACCGCCTGTGAAATCCTGTGCATCGATGTATGTTACATCAGCGCCGAGGTTGATGCCTGCTGCTGCTGTTGTAGCGCCTAATGTGTAAGATGTTGCATCGTCATTACCTGCACTTGAAAGGCCAGAACCGGAAGCAGCAGTATTGCCCTCACCGAGTTTAGCCATGGTGAGTGATACCTCTGTGCCCTTCTGGGGAACTGTCCAGAGAACTACAGCATCATCACCGAACTTTGCGTGGTTGTAGAATACGCCGTTGCCGAGCTTGGTAAGGATGTGTCCTGCCTTAATCCCGGAAAGAACTCCGAGGAGGCCTGTGCCCTGGTGTGCTATGTAAGCCTGACGAACGGTCAAAGATGTCGGCTTGTAGTTACCATATGTGTATCCACTGTAGCTGTCTTCATAGCTTCCGAAAGTTCCGTCAGCAGCTGTGTCTGAGCCCCAGACATAGTAGTCATCACATGAATAATCACTGCAAGAACCTGATTCAAGCTCTACTACGCCCATTGTGTTCGGGCTTACTGTTGCATCAACTTTGAGCCTTATCCTTGAATCATATGAACCCTTGTAATCTGCTTCTTCGCTGTTGAAATCAGAGGTGTTGTCTCTGAAGTCGCCTCTTATTCTGATAGAACCGCTCAGGTCGATGTTAGACTTGCCTGCTTTTACGAGCTTCGGTGTGTACTCATAGCCCTCATTTGCTGCGTGTCCGGCAAATGCGAATGTGCCGAAACCTGCAACGAGAACTAAACTTAAGATCGCTACTAAAGTTTTTCTCATTTGTTTTGTTTCCTCCTTTTGATTTTGTTTGGGTTTATGAAGCTATTTTCAGATCTGCGGCTTTTGCTTATTTTTACATTGGTCGATGGTTGATCTGTGTGGTCACCTCCTGTATTTATTAGGTTTTATATGTGGTTCACTGTAATCGGCTCATTTTGAGTCATATTTTATAACATCAATTAGCCTTTTAAAGCAAGTAAAAAATCTAAATAAACTAATTAAAAATATGACCCTGCTGCACCCACATTTTAACTCTAAAGATCTCTATACTGAGAAAGAACGGTTTGTGACTATGACTATAATAAGCAAAAAACAAGCCAGATAAATAAGTTAAGAGTTAAGAGTTAAGAGTTAAGAGTTGAAAATGAATAAAATCAATAAGTTATCCTGCCTTATTGAGCAATATTTATTATTTTCCATTACTGAACCATCACTCTGTTTTGTGTTGTTTATACTATATGTAGTGATGTAAAAAAGACTCAGAGACGGAGATTACTCCTTGCCTTCTTCTTTTTCCTTGAAAACCTCAATGATACTTGTGACCTTTATCCCTGCGGCCTGCAGTGCCTTCTGGATATCTACCGCCTTTCCGTCTTCAACTTTCAGAATATAATTGCTCTTCATGACATTCCTCCTTGGTTTTATGCTGTGAACTTTTTTTAATACTCAAAGACTTCCATATCAGATGCCGGCTTGAATATAAAGACCTTGTCTTCAAGCCCTGTATTTGTGCGGACATCTTTTATCGTGATAATGACATTGTTGCCGTATATGTCAAATATGGTAAATGACTTTACGGGAAAATCGCTGCTACTTGTCTGCATCGTCAGCTCTTTTATCGAACCTATCTTGCGTTTAGGTTTAAGTTTCAAGACATCTTTCTTCTCTGTGGTTGTGATATCAAAATTAGCCCTGAGGTTCTCAAGGCTCGCCAAAAGGGCGATAGGCGCCTGGCCGTATGCATTTTCCGTGAACTTGCTCTTTACAGCCTGTTTTGCCAGTCTCTTGTGTATCCATATTGCGTCTGTTGTGATATATACCTCTTCATCCCTCGGCTCGGCATATTTCCACCTTACCATGGAGGGTTTCTTGATAAAGAAATTGCCGGAATACTTTTCTGTCCGCTCAAGGTCTGTCAGATAGCTTTCCTGCAGAAAAGAGCCGCTTATATCCTTGATCTCGCCTGCCTTCTTCTCTATCATTGATACGGTTTCATCAAGTGATGCTGCTGATGCGGCTGAACTGACAGCCAGGATGATCACAAAGAAAAAATAAATAAATGCTGAACGGTTCATATATCCTGATAACTCTTTCTTCATGAATCCCTCCCGAATACTTCCCTTGATTTACCTGCTTCTCCGGCAGGGCCCACTATGCCTTCTTCTTCCATCATCTCCATTATCCTTGCCGCCCTATTGTAACCTATCTTCATCCTTCTCTGTATATATGAGATGGATGCCTGGCCGGTTGAGAGAACGAGGTCTTTTGCCTCCTTGTAAAGCTCGTCCTGCTCTTCAAGCAGGTTTGATTCTTTCTCAGGCTCGGCGGTGAGCTCTTTGAATACGGTATAATCGGGATTGCCCTGCGCCTTTATGAAGTTTACGACGTTCCGCACCTCTTCTTCGCTTACATACGCGCCGTGCACCCTGGCGACCTTTTTGCCGGGGCTCATATAGAGCATATCTCCCTTTCCGAGTAGCTGGTCAGCGCCGTATGTGTCAAGGATTATCCTTGAGTCAAGCTTTGAAGAGACATGAAAAGCTATCCTTGAAGGGAAGTTTGCCTTTATCACGCCTGTGATGACATCAACAGACGGCCTCTGTGTCGCGAGTATCAGATGTATGCCTGAAGCGCGCGCCATCTGTGCAAGCCGGGCTATGGAGTCCTCCACCTCATGGGCGGATACGAGCATAAGGTCTGATAGCTCGTCAATTAGGACGATGATGTACGGGAGAGGTTCTCTCCGGACGTCGCCTTTTTCAGTGGCAGATATGCTTTGGGGGAGCGCGCCGCCTTTGAGTTTGGCGTTGTATGCCTCTATGTTCCTTGAGCCTGATTCCGCAAGCAGCCTGTAGCGCCGCTCCATCTCAAATACCACCTTTCTCAGCGCTGCCGAAGCCTCTTTGGAGTTTGTGACAACAGGCATGAGGAGGTGCGGTATGTCCTGATACGCGGAGAGCTCAAGCATCTTGGGGTCTATCATCAGCATCTTTACATCTGCCGGAGTCGCCCTGTAGAGGAGGCTCAGTATCATCGCGTTGATGCCGACGCTCTTGCCAGACCCTGTGGCGCCTGCGACAAGCAGGTGCGGCATCTTTGCGAGGTCGGCAACTACCGGGTTGCCGAAGATATCTTTTCCAAGCACCATCGTCAGCTTTGAGTGCGCCTTTCTGAATGTGTCTGACGCAAGTATATCCTGAAGAAATACATCCTCGCTGTCCTTGTTCGGAACCTCTATGCCTAATGTGGACTTTCCCGGTATAGGCGATATTCTCAGGCTGTTTGCCTTGAACGCCATGGCGAGGTCATCTGTGAGCGAGACGACCTTGTTTATCTTTATGCCGGGAGCGGGCTGAAATTCAAACATCGTAACTATGGGGCCGGGAGAGACATAAGTGACCCTGCCTTCGACAGAGAAGTCCAGAAGCTTCTTCTCAAGCAGTTCGGATATCTCAAGCAGTTCCTCTTTTGACGGCTTTGACTTTGAAGGCGGCGGGTCGTTTAAAAGCTCAAGTGTCGGGAGCTCGTATTTCCCGCTGACCCTGTCTGTCGGCTTCAGCTTCTTTTCAGGGTACTTAAGCGGCAGGTGCCCCTGTTTTTCAGGTATCTCAGGCAGCGGCTCCTCTTTGATGGTCGGTTGCTTCTTCTCTTTAGGCTTTTCCATCTTAAATGACGGCTTGATCACAGGTATCGAACCGGCTCCCTTTACAGTCTTATCCTTGACAGCTCTTAAAAGGTCTATGAGCGAGAAGGGTATGAGATACATGAGCGTCACTATCAAAAGCGTAATGAAGAGCAGATATGATCCTATGACAGAGAGAAGGCCGGTAGACGCATTGGTGACATAAAAACCTATAAGCCCGCCTGAAGGGTTTCCCTCGGCCTGCTTGCCTAACGCAAGGGAAAATAGCGAGGCTGAAGCGATTATCAGTAAAACGAAAATTCCCGCAAACACATAGCCCTTGCGGCCATCTGCCCTGCCTAACACTTTTTTTATTCCGTATATCATGAGGACAGCGGGGAAGAGATAAGCGCTCAGCCCCATCAACTGCAGAAGAATATCTGAAAGATAAGAGCCGAAGAGCCCGAGGGTATTATTTATTCCTCCGTGAGCGGCAGGTTTGTGGGTAAAGGCCGAAGGATCCCATGTGCTGTGGCTGAAGAGGCTGACAAGGATGATGATGCCTACAAGCAGGTATAAGATACCGGCGATCTCTTCCTTTATCCTGCCGACCTTGTCCATATGGTGAATATAATAACAAAAGCAAGTAAAAAACGATAATAAGCAAAGGGCTTGAGCGTGTGGTTCTGGAAGAAGTAAAGAAGGTATTTTATTACAAAAAAACCTGTGACCGCGGAAGCTGCGATGCCTGTAATAAATATCTTAAGATCGAACGGCTCAGGCCCAAGCAGCTTTCTTCCTTCAAGCATGCATGCCCCTGCCACGACCGGCGTGCTCAGCATAAATGAGAAGCGCGCGGCAGCCTCTCTCTTATATCCCCTTGCCATACCTGCGACTATCGTTATCCCTGACCTTGAGACTCCGGGGACAAGGGCGAAGACCTGCGCGACACCGATGAACAGGGCGTCCTTCTGGTCTATTTTGTAAAAATCAGACCTCTCTGCTGCCGGATGATATCTTTTCTCAACGAGGATCATCAAGACCGAGACAGCGCAGAGAGTGTAAATTATGATCAGTGGATCCCTGAGAGATGAAAGCCATTCATGCAGAAAGAGGCCGACTGTTACTGCGGGCAGGGTGCCTATGACCAGGTCTCTGAAGAGCCCCTCTTTTGACGGGACGCCCCTGAACATGTCTATCCAGTCTTTTCTGAAGTAATAAAGAAGCGCCATTAGTGTGCCGAAATGGAGCGCGACATCAAATGAGAGAGAATTGACGATCCCTTCCCATTTCAGAAACCAGGGCAGAAGAACGAGATGGGCTGAACTGCTTACCGGCAGAAACTCGGTCAGCCCCTGCAAGACGCCTAATATCATCGCCTGAAAAATCTCAAACATGGATGAGTATAGCAAATCCTGCTGATTTTTAAGCCCTCATTTGCTAAACTCTCTTATGGCTAAAAAACAACCTGAGGCTAAGTCCGAAAAAGGCGAGCTCTTCCGCGCACTGGGCAGCGCGAGCATGATAGGGATAAACCTTGTCACATCCACCTTTGTCGGTTTTGCCATAGGGCACTGGGTTCTGGACAGGTATCTTCATACAGAACCGTGGTTCACGATAATATTTCTCCTTCTCGGAATTGCAGCCGGGTTTAAGCATCTCTACAAAGTTGCAATGAAGCAGGGGAAAGATAATAATGAGAGTGACAAAAAATGAATCCGATATTAAAAGGCGTAATTAAAAAGAGCGGTATAATAATTCTGCCCGCGGTACTTATAGCTATCTACTTTAAATGGGATAAAGTACCGGCAGGTATACTTGCCGGAGCGGTATTCGGCATACTGAACCTGAGAGGGCTTGTAAGGTCGGTCGAAAGGTTTATCTTATCAAAGAAGATGAAGGCCATAATGATGTTCACGAGCATCTTCAGGCTCTTCGGATTGTTTGCTGTCATCTTTTATTTGATGTGGAAAAAACTGGTCAACCCGTTCGGCCTTCTTTTCGGCTTCAGTGTTGTATTCTTTCTGATACTCACAGAGGGGCTGAAGGCTGCAAATAAAGAATGAGATATTGATTCATGTATAACAAATGTCTTATGTCATTTATGTCACTCCCGCTTGTCGGGAGTCATTCAGATTCATAGATTCCGGACAAGCCGGAATGACACAACTCAGTTATTAGGGAGGATAAGATGCGCAGATACAGGTCAACAGGTGCAATGAAAAAAAGGCTCATAGAACTTATCATTTCAAGGACATTCAAATATACCGACGAGCCGACCTTCAAACTCGCCGCAGGAGGGATGAGCAATTTTTACTTCAACTGCAAACCCACCACGCTGAACGCAGAGGGTATGTATCTGATAGGCAACCTTCTCTATGAGATCATCATGAAGGATAAAAAGTGGAAGGTCAAAGGAGTAGGGGGGCTCACTCTCGGCGCAGACCCTGTTGCAAACGCCATCGCCTACACTTCATATTTAAAGGGCGAGCCGCTTGAAGCGTTTGTTGTCAGAAAGGAGCCGAAGAAGCACGGCACGATGCAGTGGGTAGAGGGGCAGGTAAAAGAAGGCGACAAGGTCTTGATCGTTGAGGATGTAATCACCACAGGCGGCTCTTCGATAAAGGCGGTCGAGAGGGCTCAAATGTGCGGGCTAAAAGTCGTCGGCGTGCTTTCACTGATAGACAGGCAGGAAGGCGGAAAAGAGGCGATAAAAAAATTAGGCATTCCGTGCAAGGCTTTACTGACAAAAGAAGATATATTTGAGGCGTTCAAGAAAGACAGATATTCCCCTCTTGCATAAAGCACCTACTTTTGGTTGACAAAGAGGGGTGAGGGGAGATTTTCTAATAATTGTAAAATCCCCCTATGTCCCTGCTTAAGGCACCTACTGTTGGCCTTTGCTAAAGTGGGATTAGTTATGGAATCTACTTTCTTCCCTGCCTGAGCCTCGGGTCAAGCGCGTCTCTCAGGCCTTCTCCGACAAGGTTATAGCTCAGGACGGTCAGCAGTATCGCGATACCGGGGAATACTGACAGCCACCATGCTATCTCGATATTATCTTTTCCCAATGTAAGAATGTTGCCCCAGCTTGGCGTGGGCGGCTGAACTCCTATGCCGAGAAAGCTGAGTGAGGACTCTACAAGTATCGCTGCTGCAACTCCGAGAACCGCGGATACAAAGACCGGAGAGAGGCTGTTCGGCATGATATGGCTGAAGATGATGCGCATGTCGCCTGCGCCGATAGCCCTTGCAGCAAGCACGAACTCCCTCTCTTTCAGGGACAAAAATTCTGCGCGCACAAGCCTTGCCACGCCCATCCATGATGTGAGCCCTATCACGATCATTATGTTCCATATGCCCGGTTCGATAAATGCGATGACAGCGAGTATCAGAAAGAATGTTGGTATGGAGAGCATGATATCAACGAACCGCATGATCAGCATGTCTGCCCACTTGCCGTAGTAGCCTGCGAGCGCGCCGAAAATTATTCCTATCAAAGTGGATATGCCGACAGCGACAAAGCCTACCTCAAGAGATATCCTGCTTCCGTAGACCATCCTTGAGAAGACATCTCTTCCCAGGTCATCAGTTCCGAGGAGATGCTCTCTGCCGGGTGCTTCGAGAATATGCCTGCTGTCAATGTCATTCGGGTCATAAGGCGCTATCACCGGCGCGAATATGGCGATGATAAAGAATATCGCAACAAGTGCCAGCCCGAATACGGCAAGCTTATGCCTGCTGAAGACGCGCCAGAATGAAGTTAATGAATTCATTATTCTCATACTTCCTATCTCGTCCTTATCCTCGGGTCTGCAAACATATAGCCGAGATCAGCCAGAAGATTTCCTATCAATGTCAGGAACGCGCCTATCGTAAGGATGCCCATGATGAGCGGATAATCCCTTGTCATTACACCCATAAAGAACATCTGCCCCATCCCCGGGATGCCGAAGATATTCTCAAAGATAACGCTTCCGCCGATGAGCCCCGGCACTGAAAGGCCGAGAAGTGTGATTATCGGAAGCACTGCGTTCTTCATCGCGTGTTTGTATATGACCTTGCTCTCAGGCAGGCCCTTTGCCCTTGCCGTTGTGATGTAGTCCTGCCTAATGACCTCAAGCATGTTGCTTCTCATATACCTTGACAGCCCAGCAAGTCCGCCGAACGAAGAGACAAATAGCGGCAGTATGAGATGTTGCGCCCTGTCCCATATCTTGCCAGGCAGCGTAAGAGAATCGTAATCCATTGACTTCACACCTGATATCGGAAGCCAGTCCAACTGTATGCCGAATAGCATCATCATCAGAAGCGCGAGCCAGAATGAAGGAATGGCAAAACCTAAAAAGACAAATGTGGTCGTGAACTTGTCGTAGAGCGAGTATTGATGCGTTGCCGAAGATACGCCTATGGGTATCGCAAAGAGGAAGATGATGAACATTGAGATCACATTTATCATGAATGTGATAAAGAGCCGCCGTTCTATAAGCGGCTGTTTCGTATCCCATATCTTATCCATCACAGGCCTTCTGTCAGTTGAGAAGGATTCGCCGAAATCAAGCTTCACGATCCTCTTGAGCCACATCCCGTACTGGACAGTTATCGGCTTGTCGAGTCCGTAATATTTTTCAAGCTTCACCCTTGCCTCAGGCGTTATCTTCGGGTTCATATCAGTGAGCATATCAGTAGGCTTGCCCGGTGCAAGGTGGATGATGAGGAACGAGAGGATCGTTATCCCGAAGAGGGTGGGTATCATCTCAAAGAGCCTTTTAATGATATAAATAAACATAGTTGTTCCGGAGAATATGATTGATATTTTACAGTGATTAGCTTAAATTAACGACATACAATTATCAACTAAGGAAGTCGGACTTCCATAGTTTGCTTTTGAACCTATATGAACAGGATACTCTCTATAATATTTATAATATTCTTCTTCGCGACTTCAGTTGTATTTTTCTTTATAGCCCTTGCGGGCTGGCTTCTTACAGTAATATTTGACAAGCGCCTTGCCACCCTGCATCAATTCATGTCCTTCTGGGGGGTATTTTATATCTGGGCGATACCCGGCTTTTCTCTCTCGATAGATGGCAGGGAGAAGGCGAGAAAGGGCGCGACATATATTATCGTATCCAACCATCAGTCGCAGCTTGATATAATGGCGGCATTCGGGCTCTTCATCCACTTTAAATGGGTCTCAAAGGCAGAGGTCTTTCGGATACCTTTCATAGGATGGGCAATGTCGCTGAACCGGTATATCAAGTTGGTGCGCTATAACAGAAAGGGTATGCTCAGGATGTTCAGGGACGCTGAGAGGACGCTTTCAAACGGAAGCTCTGTCTTCCTCTTTCCCGAGGGCACGCGTTCGGAAACCGGCATCGTCGGGACTTTCAAGTCCGGCGCGTTCGTTCTGGCAAAGAAGATGAAGCTGCCGATCCTTCCGATAGCGATAAATGGAACCGGCAGGGCATTGCCAAAGGGAAGCCTGAACTTTCACGGCAGGCATAAGATAACGGTCAGGGTGCTTGATGAGATAGCTTATGATGATTTCGCAGACATCGCGCCTGAAGAAATTGCTGCAAAGGTCAGGGACTTAATAGCCTCGAATGTTGATGAGCATAAAGAGCATGCGTAGCGTTTTGCACTGAGGTATGGGTGTGGAAGGCAGTGGCTGGATATTAAAAATATTACGGTTAGTTCCCGATTTCACTTATGTAAATCTTTTCAATTTCAGCAAGGACATCAGATAAATCTATTTGTCGGGCATCAATGATTTTACCGCCCTGAATGTGCTTATGATAAGGGAAAGTTGAGACACCTTTTGCAGATGGGTCTGGAGCATTGTCATACCTGAAGAAGAACTCTGAACTTGAACGATAGTTGTATGCATATTTATATTTTTCGATTCCTGTCCCAGTATTTTCTATGAACTCTTTAAAATCAAGAATGGAACCGTTTCTGAACTCTATTTTGCAGGAAATAAATGCTATGTCAGTTGTTTTGATGTCGATGTTCAGGTTGAATGAAGATACTATAACAAAGGAGTTGATGATGGATTCAATGTTGCGGATATAGTCATTTATACTCAAAAATTATCTCCTCAAGAGATGTTAGTCTCTCCCTTAATCTTTCAAGGGTTTCAATTTCACCTTCCCATTCTATGAGTTCCATATCATCTATTTTGCCGTAGAGGGACTCCCTGTCCAGTTTCCCGTATTTCTCCTCGAAGCTATTTAATTTTTGCTCAATATTATGTGCTGTTTTCCGAAGAATGTCAGCCTCGGTATGTATTGCACTTGTTATTTTATTCCGTGTCCAGTTGCTATCGGTTTCAATGGTAAGTTTTGTCATTATTTATCCTCCCCTGCATGTTGATGCTTAACTTATTTAAAGGGTATCACAAAGGAATATGGTATTTCAATTGAGCAGAGTGTGAATTCACATGAGATCATAATTCAAGGCTGAATACTGCTGTGCCTCTGGAGTTTCTGCGGGACGAACCATTTATTGAAGTTATAGCTTATGCCGATGGGTGTAGGTTTAATGCCCTTGAACCTTGAATGCACGATAGGCGTTGCCTCAGGCACATACAAAAACAGATAAGGCACTTCATCTGCGAGTATATCCTGTATCCTGAAGTACGATTTCTTCCTCTCCTCTATATCAAATGTCCTTCTTCCCTTCTCAAGAAGCGCGTCAACTTCAGGGTTGCTGTATGAGACGAAATTAAACTCTTTCTCGCCTGTCTTGCTTGAGTGCCAGATGTCGTACTGGTCAGGGTCGATGCCTATGCTCCATCCGAGTATGACCGCCTGAAAGCGCCTCTTGTCAATGAACTCATTAATGAATGTGCTCCACTCAACAGCCCTTATCTCTACCTTTATACCGATCTTTTTGAGCTTCTGCTGAATGATGGTAGCGGCATTCATCCTCTGCTGGTTGCCCATGTTGCTCAGTATCGTAAATTCAAAAGGCTTCCCGTCTTTATCCAGTATTCCGTCGCTGTTGGAATCGCTCCATCCTGCCTCTTTCAACAGGCTTAACGCTTTATCTTTATTGTATTCATACTTCACCGCATCAGGATTGTACGGCCATGTCTCAGGCACATAAGGCCCTGTGGCAGGCTTTCCAAGTCCGAGCAGCACCACATCAACAAGCTCTTTTTTATCTACCGCATATGCTATCGCCTTTCTTACGCGCACGTCGCTGAACAAGGGGAACTTCAGATTGAAGCCCATGTAGGTGTAGGAAAAGACGGGATAGCGGAACTTCTGAAAGTTCTTTTTGAAGAGGGCGGTCTCTGTCTGTTTTGTGTACTGTATCGGCGTGAGCCCCATCATGTCCACGCCCTGTGACTGAAGCTCAAGGAACATTGTGGCCGGGTCAGGGATTATCTTGTAAATGTATTGGTTAATATAGGGCCTTCCCTCGAAATAATCCTCGTTGGATGTCAGCCTCACATCCTGGCCGGTTGTCCATCTGCTGAACTTATACTGCCCCATGCCTATCGGATTTCTTGCAAAATCAACCTTTGTTATATCCTTGCCCTCAAGAAGGTGCTTGGGCAGGACGATCAGGTTTCCCCATGATGTGAGTGCCGGAGCAAACGGCTTTTCATATGTGGCCCTGAAGATATATTTATCCAGCACCTCGGCCTTTTTGACCTGGAGAAAATCCTCTTTGTAAGGTGTCGGTGTCTTTTCATCTATGATCGTCTTGTACCCGAACATCACATCATCTGCCGTGAACTCAACGCCGTCTGTCCATCTGACATTTTTTCTGAGATGGAATGTTATGACCAGCCCGTCAGGAGATATCTCCCATGACTCTGCAAGGTCGCCTATGACGCTCAGGTCCGTGTCGTATTTGACAAGCCCGTTAAAGATCATGCCTGCGACGCTGTGCGAGGCACTGTCTCCTGCTAACATCGGTATCAGGATGCTCGGTTCGCCTATAGAACCTTCGACGAAGGTATCACCGTAAGCCGGTTCGTATGTCTCGTTTTCGCTCACAGCAGGCGAGCGGCTCTCTGTTTCAGTAGTTTTGTTTTTGCAGCCTGAGAGGATGATCAACGATAAGACAAGACAGAAGATGGATAGAGAAAACTTTTTCCTGAGAATGCAATCACTCATGGAGTTAAACGCCGGTTCAATTAAAAGCCCTTGAAGAGCGCCATCTGCTCGGCCTTCTCCTCGGATGTCATGACAGGATAGTTATTGTCAAAACATGCGGTGCAGTAATTTTCAGGCATAGGAACAACTTTTAACAATCCTTCAATGCTCAGATATTTAAGGCTGTTCGATGTAATATACTTTTCAATCTCTTTGAGGGTGTGGGTCGCCGCGATAAGCTCGCTCCGGTTCGGGGTGTCAATGCCGTAGAAGCACGGGCCTATCGTAGGCGGGGAGCTTATCCTCATATGGACCTCTTTTGCGCCGCCGCGTTCCCTGAGCATCTTGACGATCTTCTTGCTTGTCGTTCCCCTGACTATGGAATCATCAACCACCACTATCTTTTTGCCTTCAAGCAGATCCCTCACAGGGTTCAGCTTCAGCTTCACCCCGAAATGCCTTATGGCGCCTTTCGGCTCGATGAATGTCCTTCCCACGTAATGATTCCTTACCAGTCCGAAGTCAAACGGTATGCCGCTCTCTTCCGAATAGCCGAGGGCGGCAGGCACTCCTGAATCAGGCACAGGTATGACGAGGTCTGCGTCAATCGGATGCTCTCTTGCAAGCTGGCGGCCGAACTCCTTTCTTATCCTGTTGACGTTCTGGTTTCCGAAGATGTAGCTGTCAGGCCTTGAGAAATATACAAATTCAAAGATGCAGAATGATTTCTTGGGGCAGTGAAGCGGCTTGAAAGACTGCATGCCCTTGTCATTTATAACTATCATTTCTCCGGGCTCTACATCGCGCACGTACTCAGCATCTATGAGGTTAAAGGCGCATGTCTCTGACGCAATGACATGGGCGCCGTCAAATTTGCCGATGCTCAGCGGCCTGAAGCCGTGAGGGTCTCTTACAGCGATAAGCTCTTTTGCTGACATTATCAGGATGCTGTATGCTCCGCGCAATTTGCTGAGAGCGTCAACTACACGCTCATAGTATGAGCCTGCTTTGGAGTTTGCGATAAGGTGCAGTATGACCTCGCTGTCTGAGTTTGACTGGAATATCGCTCCGTTCGCCTCAAGCTCATCTTTGAGTTCATTGGCGTTCACAAGATTTCCGTTATGCGCTATGGCAAGAGGGCCGAGGTAGAAGTTCACCATTATCGGCTGGACGTTCTTCAGCACACTTGAACCGGCGGTTGAATATCGGTTGTGGCCTATAGCCATATTTCCGGGCAGCCGCGTCAGCCGCTTCTCTGAGAATATATCAGCAACAAGGCCCATGGATTTTTCAATGTAGAGCTGCCTGGAATCTGAAGAGCAGATACCCGCGCCCTCCTGTCCCCTGTGCTGGAGCGCGTGGAGTCCGAGATAGGTGAGATTCGCTGCGTCGGTATGATTATAGATGCCCACGACCCCGCATTCGTCATGAAACTTGTCCAAAGGCAGAGAAGTGCTATCCTCAAACTGTGACGTACACTTAATTTTCTTAATTTTGTGATCCAATTTATTCCTGCAGAAACGAGTTGGTTTTGAAAAGTTAGTATAACATTTCCTTGAACCTATTCCCTAAGCCCTGTTAACTGTTCCTTTCGCACCACTCTCTTGCATTCTGGAATATCCTGAGCCACGGAGACGCCTGAAGCTTCTGCTTCCACTCCTCCGGCATCCACGGCCATTGCCATTTAAGAAATCCCCTTTCAGGGTGCGGCATCATTGCGAGGTGCCTGCCGTCAGGAGAGCAGAGGCCTGCTATGCCGTTAGTTGAACCGTTCGGGTTGAACGGGTAGGCTGCTGTTATCTCATTTGAGTCATCAACATAGCGCACCGGCGCAAGGCTCTCATCTTCGACCTTTTTAAGCATCTTCTCATCAGGGAAGTATGCCTTTCCTTCGCCATGCGCGACCCAGACGCCGAGGACAGAGCCTTCCATTCCCTTAAGCATAATAGAGTTGCCGGGAATTATCTTTACCGTAGAGAAGCGCGACTCAAAACGGCCTGAAGTGTTGTGTATGAACCTGGGCTGAATATTGTTCTCAATCCCCTGCCAGGGCACCCAGCCTAAAAGCGCCATGAGCTGGCAGCCGTTGCATATGCCGAGGCTGAATGTATCTTTTCTGTTGTAAAAATCCTGAAACTCCTTCCATACACGCTCATTGAACCTGATAACGCCTGCCCATCCCTTTGCCGAGTCAAGCACATCCGCGTAGCTGAAGCCGCCGACAAATGCGATGCCGCGAAAGTCTGAGAGCTTCACCTTTTCATTCAGAAGGTCGGTCATTGAAATATCCCACGGTTCAAAACCAGCCTGATAAAAGGCTGACGTCATCTCCCTGTCGCTGTTGCTTCCTTCTTCGCGAATGATGGCGACCTTGTATTTCTTCTCACTCTCCAGAATCCTGGAAGGCGTCTCTTCAGGTGTGAATGAAAGCTTATAATCCGGCCCGCTCCTGTCAAAATTTATCCTCTTCTCTTCATCAACACAGAGAGGATTTGTCTGTATACGGTCAAGCTGATAACTTGTCTCTTCCCATATCGCCCTTAACTTTCTCATGTCTTCATTAAGGACATATCCACCTGCTGATTTAATGGAAATATTTTTATCTTTAGTTGTCTTGCCGATAATGGAGAAAGGTATCTCTTCATTATCAAGCAGGGATATTATCATTTTCTCATCGTTCGGCAGATACTCAAATACTAATCCAAGTTCTTCTGAGAAGAGGGCCTTCAACGCATTATTCTCATTAACTCCTAACTCTATCTCGATCCCGCAGTTGCCGGAGAATGCCATCTCAAGAAGTGTTGTTATCAAGCCGCCGTCGCTTCTGTCATGGCCGGAAAGGATTAAACCTCTTGATATGAAATCCTGAACAGCGTTAAATGCCTTTCTCAGCAAAACAGGATTCACGTCAGGAGCATCGCTGCCAAGTTGTCCATAGACATGCGCCAATGAGCTGCCGCCAAGCCTGTTGTCCCCGTATCCCATATCAATGAGGAGCAGCCTGCTTTCACCGGGCCTCTTGATGTCAGGTGTTATGACCTTGGTTATATCAGGCATAGTAGCGTATGCTGAGATGACAAGCGTTCCGGGCGACTTGACCGTCTCTGTATCGCCTGCTGTATCAGTGACCATAGTTGCCATTGAGAGGCTGTCTTTGCCGCCGTCAACAGCTATGCCGAGCTTTATCATGAAGTCGCTCATCGCAACTGCTGCATCATGCAGTTTTGCGCCTTCACCGGGAAGCTTTGCCGCCCACATCCAGTTGCCCGAACACTTTATATCCTCTATGGATGATATCTTTGCCCAGGCCATATTGGTCAGCGCCTCGCCCAAACACATCCTCGCCATCGCAGCCGGGTTCAGAAGGCCTTTGATTGGCTGTTCTCCTATTGATAAAGCAGCGCCTGTTATTCCGCTATGGCTCTGGCTGATAACAGCAACATCCGATACTGTAAGCTGCAGCGGCCCTGCGCACTGCTGGCGCGCGATGAGCCCTGTAACGCTCCTGTCCACTTTACTCGTAAGAAATCTTTTTGATCCCACCGAGACGAGCCTTAGCACCCTATCCAGCGCATCTTTGACTGTAATATCTTCAGGAAGTTTCAGCGGTTGTGGTTTTGAGAGAATGCGCTTCATCTCAAATGTCTTCTGCGGCATATGGCCGAGAACTTTTTCAAGGTCAAGGTTTACAGGGGTGCTATTGTCATTGTCATCATAAAGTACTATCTTACCGTCGCCTGTTATCCTGCCGATGAAAGCGTAAGGCACCTTCTCACGTGCGCAGAGATCGTCAAAAAGGCCCGCATCCGAAGACCTCAGAAGCAGGGCGTTCTGTTCCTGATACTCCGCGCCCCATATCTCAAGCACAGAGAGCGTCTCGTCACCGACCTGTATCTTTCTCACATCTATCTTTGCGCCTGCCGGGTAGATTATCTCTTTCACGACATTGCAGTTTCCGCCTGCGCCCTGGTCGTGAATGCTGACTATCGGGTTTCGGTCGCCCATCTCCACGCATGCGCGCAGGACACGGTTCATCTTCTGCTCCATCTCTGCATCGCCGCGCTGAACTGCGTTAAAATCAAGCTCTTCAGCGTTTTCACCCTGTATCATGCTTGACGCAGCTCCGCCGCCGATGCCGATGCGATAAGCAGGGCCGCCGATCTTTACCACGCACATGCTCTTTTCAGGCTCGCCCTTTTTAACATGGCTTGAGCTCATCTGGCCAATGCCTGCTGTGAACATTATCGGCTTCAGCCACTCTGAACGTTCACCGTTTGGCAGCCTCATGCCGAATGAACGGGTAAAGCCCTGAATAAGAGGCTCGCCGAATTTATTGCCGTAATCAGATGCCCCGTTGCTCGCCTGTATCTCTATATCAAGGGGCGACGCAAGGTTCTTCGGATATGTGAAGCCTTTATCTTCCCAAGGCAGTTCATAGCCCGGAATATGCAGGTTTCCTACACAATACGCCGCTGTGCCTGCGCCGACAAGGCCGCCCCTGCCTGTTCCCTGTATGTCCCTGAGCCTTCCGCCCGTGCCTGTCTCAGCGCCGGGAAAAGGAGCGATGCCGCTTGGGAAGTTATGCGTCTCAGCCGTAAAGATAATGTCGTAATTGAGACTCTCTTTTCTGAAGCGTGAGGGACTCCCCGGTTTTTCAGGGGTTATCGTCGTGATCTCATAGCCTTTGATAGAGCTTGAGTTGTCATTGAATGCGATAACGCTGTTTCCGGGTTTCCACTTCAGCGGCCTCATCACCAGTTCGATGAGCGTGTGAGGTATCTCTTCCCCGTCGATCTTCAGCAGCCCTTTAAAGAACCAGTGCCTTGAATGCTCGCTGTTGGACTGGCTCAGGTCAAAGCACTCGACATTGGTCGGGTTTCTTCCTATATCATTCACAAAGAGGTTGTAATAATAATCAATGTCCCAGTCATCCAGCCCGAGCCCCATCTTTCGGTTGATCTTCTCAAGCGCTGATTTGCCCTCTTCAATGAATGGTATCTCAAATACCGGTTCAGGTTTGATCCCTGTCTCAAATGTCTTGAGCTGTTCGGGATAAGGGCACTCGGTCATTCTGTCGTAGAATAATGAAGAGTGGAGGGTTGTGAGTGAAGAGAGTAAACCCCTCCCATCCTCCCCTTGGCAAGGGGAGGAGCAAGGTGGGGTTCCCTCCCCTAAAATAAATTCAAATCTCCTTGAGCGTTCAATTCGTTTTATCTTCTTCAGCCCGCACGCGTGGCAGACAGATACCGCGTTTGACGACCATGCGGTTGCGAAGTTCATACGCGGGCCGACCTCCAGGATAACCCCCCTGTGTCCCCCCTTGGTAAGGTGGGAATTTAAGGTTAGAAAACTCTCATTTGAGAAATTCTCAGGTTCAAAGGTCTCAGAAAGCAGCCATGTCAGCAGCTTCATCTCTTCAGCAGAGAGTGGTTCGGATGCGTCTATGTTGAAGCAGAACTCTGTCCTTATATCCGCGATATCTGAAGATATCCTCTTCTTTACAACAGACAAAAGGTCATTTTTCTTGGCCTCGGAAAAGGCAGGGGTTCTATAAAGGTGTATCAAGCTCAATAGGGTCTCGCAATACAATGGATTTAAGGCAGACTATTTTAGCATTTTAGGGGATTGATGTCATTTTGTAGAGACTTTAGAGGTGGAATAGAGCGTAACATATAACAATCCTGGGATAATTAGAAAAAATTATGTATACCATTAGAATTTTTAACTGGACAATTTGATATTGGATGGCTATAATCGAATTAAGATAACTTATAAAATCTGTTAACTAAAATATCTAACATCTGAAAGGAGAGAGAAAATGAAGAGAAAAAAACTTTTAAACCTGACGGCTGCATTAATCGTTGCGTTGCCTGCCATTATTATAATGTCAATATATCACTCCATTGCCATTGCATATGATCCTGCTTTTTCTAGGGGTGACATGATATCCCACACCACGCCGACACCTTATGTAACTTCTAGTAGATTTACCCCCACCACAAGTCATATGACGCCAACAATAATGGTGGTCTCAAAGCAGTGGCTTGCGAATCAATTGGCTGAGAGATTCATAAAGTCAGGCCTTCAGTTCAATAGAGTTGCGAAGGTAAAGGAAGCGGATTATATACCTGATACACTAAAGTTCAAAGAATGCCTGAAGTTCCAGATGGCAACAATGGATAGATTACTCGGCGGATGCGTTATAACTTTTGATTCTGTTGAAGACTTAAATAAGCTGAAAGAGCATTATCTTGCGCTTAATGAAAAAGGCGAGTTTCACACATGGTCTTTCAGTAAAGACAATGTGCTTGTAATTCTTTCAGGTGAATTATCAGAGGAGCAGGCAAGATCATACGAGGCATCTCTATACTCGATATAAAATAAGAGGTAGTCTTTTTATCCAATTTTCCTAATCGGCGTCTTCTGAACCAGCCCCAATGTGATATCTCTCTCTTCGATATCGACCTTCTCCACTCTTACCATGACCTTGTCACCAAGGGTGAAGGTTCGTTTTGAGCGTCTGCCTTTAAGCCTGTATTTAGCCTCATCAAAGATGTAGTAATCATCACCCATGTCCGAGACATGTATGAAACCGGTTACAAAGTAATCCTGAAGCTGGACTGCCATTCCCTTTGGATTTATATTGCTCACCATTCCCTCGTACTCGTTCCCGACCTTGTCCTTCATGAACCATGCCTTCATGGCGCTGACGATCTCCCTCTCCGCTTCCATTGAGGCGCGCTCGGTCTTTGAGGATTGGAGCGCGATCTCTGCGAGATTTTTTTCAAGGAACTCCCTGCTCTTGTCTGAGAGCTTCTTCTTGTTGACGATCTCCCTGAGTACCCTGTGCACAACAAGGTCAGGATAGCGCCTTATTGGTGAGGTGAAGTGAGTGTAGCTATTTGAAGCAAGGCCGAAATGCCCGACGTTATCTTTGGAATACTTTGCCTGTTTCAGAGAGCGGAGCAGGAGCGTATTGAGGAGCGTCTCCTCGGGCAGCCCTTTTGACGCTTCAAGTATGGCGCGGAATGCCTTGACCCCTTTTGTCTTTATCTTCAGGCCGAACGCCCTGAGTATCGGCATCAGCTCATCGAGTTTATCTGTGTCAGGCTCTTCATGTATCCTGTAAAGCGACGGCACTCCCATCCCCTCAAGATATGATGCCACAGCCTCGTTCGCAGCTATCATAAACTCTTCTATCAACATATGGCTCATGTTGCGTTCCGCCCTGATGATGTCCTCAGGCGTTCCCTGTATATCAAGCAGGATGTACGGCTCAGGCAGGTCAAAGTCAAGGCTGCCGCGCTGTATCCTCATCTCTTTCAGTATCAGGTAAAGCTCCTTCATTATCTCAAAGTCCTCAAGCAGATAACCGTATTTTTTCCTCTCATCCGGGTCATTATCCACAAGGATCTTCTTTACAGAGTTATAGGTCATCCTCTCATTGCTGTTTATGATGCTTGGATAGAATTTCCTCTTTATCAGCCTGCCGTTTCTGTCAATATCCATCTCAGCTGTGAAAGCGAAACGGTCTACCTTCGGCATAAGGCTGCACAGGTTATTTGACAGCCTTTCAGGAAGCATGGGTATGACGTTCCCGGGGAAGTAGATGCTCGTGCCTCTCTCCCTTGCCTCAAGGTCGATATCCGTATCCCACGGCACATAGTGGCTGACGTCAGCGATATGCACATAGAGCTTATGGCCTTCAGGGATCTTCTTTATCGATATCGCGTCATCAAAGTCCTTTGCGTCCTCCCCGTCTATCGTTACGGTAAGAAGGCCTCTGCAGTCTACCCTGTTGTCAGGGCTTAATATCTCGCTGAAGCCCTTTGCCTCTCTTAGCACATTATCAGGAAATGCGAGCGGCAGTGAACGCTCCTCAATTATCATATCTATCTCGCGGCGCGGCTCATCCACCTCAGGCAGCACCTTCAGCACCTTTCCTTCAGGCGGCCTTGTGGCTGTCGGGTATGAGGTCAGCTCCACAAGCACGAGGTCTCCGTCTTTAGCCTTGCCCCTGTCCTTCGGCGCAATGAATACATCAAGCGGCAGCCTTCTGCCTTTGGGCTTTACATAGAAGGTGGTCTTTTCGAGATAGAGCCTGCCTATGATATTCTTCTGACCTCTTGCAAGGATCTTTAATACCGAGCCTTCTCTTCTTATGGAGCTTTCTACCCTTACTACGACACTGTCGCCTGACATGGCGCCGAGCGTCTTTCTGGGCGGTATGAATATATCCTTTTCACCTGACTTCTCAGGAATCATAAATCCGAACCCGTTCCTGTGAGCCTCAAAGATACCTGTAAGCATGTTCATCTGTTCGGCTATGCCGTAGCATCCTGTGCGCGTCCTGAATACCTTGCCTGACTGAACAAGGGATTCAAGCGTCTGGCCGAGCTTGCGTACGCCTGATTTATGAGTCCCTAACTGCTTTGCCAGTTCTTTGAGCTTAAGGGGTTTGGAGGTCTTCTTGCTGAGGTAGTTGAGGATCGATTCGCTGTCTTTTGTATTTTTAGTACTCATGTTACTAATGATTATAACAGTATCCGGCTGACAAAACTAATCAATATGAGATTATATATAATCTTTCAGTTAAGGTGTATTGAATAATTCCCCTCTTTGAAAAAGAGGGGTTAGGGGAGATTTTATAGAATGAATTTTAATAATCCCCCCTCGCCCCCCTTTGCCAAAGTGGGGTAATAAACCTCAAGGATTATAATCATTTGTGGTTTGTCCTCTTTAGATGTTCTTTCAGGTATCTGCCGGTATATGATTTTTTCTCTTTTGCAATATCCTCCGGCCTTCCTTCAGCAACTATATAACCGCCTTTCTCCCCGCCCTCAGGCCCAAGGTCGATTATCCAGTCAGCGCATTTAATTATATCA
This sequence comes from Nitrospirota bacterium, assembly GCA_016207885.1. Taxonomy (NCBI): domain Bacteria; kingdom Pseudomonadati; phylum Nitrospirota; species Nitrospirota bacterium. The sequence goes on from JACQZE010000023.1 coordinate 54,546, forward strand.
AGATTATGCTCGACTATGACCACGGTATTGCCTGCGCTGAGGAGGTGGTCGATAACTTTAAGGAGTTTTGTGATGTCCTCGGGATGAAGGCCTACAGTGGGCTCATCAAGTATATACAAGTGGTCTGTCATGCTTCCCGCCCCGAGCTCGGCGCATATCTTGAGTCGCTGTGATTCGCCTCCTGAGAGCGTTGTGACAGGCTGGCCAAGCCGCAGATAGCCGAGCCCGACCGAAGACATGAGCTCCAGTTTCTTCAGAAGCGACGGCACACGATTGAAGAACCTGACAGCCTCATCAACCGTGAGGTTCAGCGCCTCATGTATGTTTTTACCGTTATAGGTTATGTTCAATATCTCAGGACGGAACCTTTTGCCCTTGCACTCTTCGCAGGTTATATAGAGGTCCTCAAAAAAGTACATCTCAAGTTTCTGGTATCCCACGCCCATACACGCATCGCACCGCCCTTCCTCTGCATTGAACGAGAAGTGCCCCGGCCCGAAGCCGAGATTCTTCGCAGCCTGCTCATCGGCAAATATCTTTCTTATGTGATCGAACCCCTTTATATATGTGACCGGATTTGAACGCGGGCTCTTGCCTATGGGCTGCTGGTCTATTATCCTTACACCCTTCAGATGCTCGATGCCTTTGATGGACTCAAAAGGCTCAGGTGATTCAAAGCTCTCTTTAAATGCATTTGCAAGCGCTCTATATAATGTCCTGTCAATGAGAGTGCTCTTGCCTGAACCGGATACGCCTGTTACGCAGGTGAACCTCTGAAGCGGTATGCTGATATCGACATTCTTGAGGTTGTTGCCTGACGCATTCTTTATCGTAAGGAAATTGCCGCTGCTCATCCTCCTGCTCTTGGGCGCAGGTATGATGCCTGTCTCTTTGATATGCGTTGCGGTCAATGTGCCGCTCTTCATAAAGTCTTCCACTGTGCCTGAAAACATCAGCCTGCCGCCTTTCTCACCACCGCCGGGCCCAAGTTCAACTACCCAGTCAGAGGATTCTATGATCGACTGGTCATGCTCAACAGTGATGACGGTATTTCCTATTTCAGCAAGCTCTCTCAATATGTCGGCTATCTTCTTTACATCCCGTGCGTGAAGCCCGACTGTTGGTTCATCAAGCACATAGAGCGTGCCTGTGAGTTTTGATGCGAGCTGGTTTGCGAGGTTGATCCTCTGCGACTCTCCGCCTGAGAGCGTCTTGGTGAGCCGGTTGATGGTAAGATACTCCACGCCAACCCGTATAAGAAAGTCGAGCTTCTGCCTGATCTGCCTTAATATCTCACCTGTGACCTCTTCTTCATATTTTGAGAAAGTGAGGCCTGAGATAAATTCCCTCAGGTTCAGGATCGGCATATCAGATATCTGCGCGATATTGAGCCCGCCGATAGTAAAGGCAAGCGCCTCACGGCTCAGCTTGCTTCCGCCGCAGTTTGCGCATTGAACAGCCTCACGGTATCTTGTCAGAAAGACCCTTACATGGAGCTTGTATCTTTTATTCTCAAGCTCGTTGAAGAAATCATTGATACCGTAGAAGTCTTTACTGCCTTCAAAGATCAGGGCTTTTGATTCCTGCGGCAGATCTTTATAAGGTATATCAAGCCTGATGCCTGCTTTCTTCGCTTTCTTGGCAAACTGCTCATACCACCATATGTAAGACGGCTTGTTCCATGGGTCTATCGCGCCTTCTTCAAGTGATAGGTCTTTGTCAGGGATGATAGAGTCTTCGGAATACTCAAGCGTGTTGCCGAAGCCTTTACATTTGGGACATGCGCCTAACGGATGGTTGAATGAGAATAGCAGAGGCTGCGGCCGTGCCACTTCGATATCGCATTTATGGCATTTAAGAGCTGATGAATAGAGCAGGGTTATGTTCTCTTCCTCGCTCTTCACGATCACTATCTTTACATTACTGCTGCCGTGCTGCCATGCGGTCTCGATAGAATCAGAGAGCCGCGGCTCAGGTTTTATAATCAGCCGGTCAAGCACGATGTCGAGTGCAGAGTGTTTGGTATTAATTGAAGCGAGCTCTGATATTTCACCGTCTATCAATACACGATGAAATCCCTCTTTCTGAAGTTCCTGTACCGGACGCTTAGTACTGAAGATTATTAACGCCTTTTCTCCATTATATTTCTCAAGCAGCTCCTGCACAACTGAAGAGGGCGACCATGACTTAAGCCCATCCCCGCACACAGGGCAGTGAGGCTGCGCGATCTTTGAGAAGAGCAGCCGCAGGTAGTCGGAGATCTCTGTCATGGTTCCTACGGTGGAGCGGGAGGTCTTTACCGTGTTTCTCTGTTCAAGTGCGATCGCAGGCCTTATGTTCTGAATGCTGTCGACATCAGGCCTGTCTAACTTTTCAAGAAAGAGCCTTGCATAGGTGGACAGCGACTCGATAAAACGCCACTGGCCTTCTGCGAATATCGTATCGAACGCAAGGGATGATTTTCCCGAGCCTGATATGCCTGTGAACGTGATCAGCTTGTTGTGGGGCAGGGTGAGGCTGATATTCTTCAGGTTGTTCTGCCTCGTCCCTTTGATTATCAATTTATCCACTGACATTCGGATATTTTAGCAGTTAGGGAACGTAAAATCATTTTTCTGCACCGTGTGGCATAATATATCCCGGCTTTGGTTTTCTACTGGTAATTAGTTGCAAATCCGGAACCGCACTTATCACGCCTTTCAATCACAATAGGACACAATTAAACAATGGATAAATACATACGCTCTCTCAATCCCGCGCAGCATGAGGCGGTCACAACTACGGAAGGCCCGCTTCTTGTGCTCGCAGGCGCGGGTTCAGGAAAGACAAGGGTTATAACCGTCAGGGCGGCGTATCTTATTCATAAAGGTGTTCCTTCTGATTCTCTCATAGCTGTGACATTTACAAACAGGGCGGCGCGGGAGATGCGCGGGAGGATAACCTCTATCTTAAAGAAGAGTAAGAAGAAGGCGCCGATAGTTTCAACATTTCATTCCTTCTGCCTGCAGATCCTCAGAAAAGAGATGAAGCATGTCGGCCTGAGGAAGAACTTCACCATCTATGACACTTCAGAGCAGGCGAGTTTATTAAAGAACCTTCTCATAGATATCAGCTTGTATGACAAGCAGTTCAAGCCTGAGGTGATACTTGACAGGATAGGGAAGCTGAAGAACTCATTCACAGCTCCCGAGGATATGGACAGTTCGGGGCACGATCCGCTCTCGATCATAATGGCAAGGGTATATCCTGAATATCAGAAAACTCTAAGGGCGATGAATGCGGTTGACTTTGATGACCTGCTCCTTCTTGTGATAAAGCTCTTCAGAGAAGTTCCCGCAGTGCTTGAGGAGTACAGGGAGAAGTTCAGGTATATCATGGTTGATGAGTATCAGGATACGAACAGGGTGCAGTACACTCTGCTTAAGCAACTTGCAGGCAAGAGAAAGAACCTCTGCGTGGTGGGTGATGACGACCAGTCGGTATATTCATGGAGGGGCGCGAGCCTCGGCAATATCCTTGATTTCGAAGGTGACTTCAAAGGTACAAAGGTGATCCGGCTTGAGCAGAACTACCGCTCTATGGGGAATATACTGACAGTTGCAAACAGCGTCATCACTAACAACAGCCGGAGGATGGAGAAATCCCTCTGGACATCTGAGGGCACAGGCCCTGTGATAAAGATAATAAAGGCGCCTGACGGTGAAGGGGAGGCGCGGATCGTTGTGGGGAAGATACAGGAGCTCATGGAGACCAGAAAGCTTGATCACAAAGACTTTGCGGTCATATACAGGGCGAACGTCTTTTCAAGGCTCTTTGAAGAGGAGCTGCGCAGAAAGAAGATGCCGTACACTGTGGTAGGCGGAACGAGCTACTTTGACCGGAAGGAGGTGAAGGATCTCGCGTCCTACATGAAGATCATCCTTAACAAATATGACGATGTGAGCCTTCTGAGGATAGCCAATGTTCCGAGAAGGGGCATAGGCATTACATCTATAGGAAAGATGCACGACCATGCCGGAGCGCAGAAGATATCTCTCATGGATGCCTTCATCAACGCAAACGGTGTGGAAGAGGTCAATGCAAAGACCGCTGCCAATGCGGCTGCCCTGGCAGATATGCTCAAGCGCTACAGGACAGACTTTTCAAAAGGAAAGGATATGGCAAAACTGCTTGCCAGTTTTATAGATGAGATAGGGCTTCACGATCATATAAGAGGCTTCTACAAGACCGATGATGTGGTGGAGAAGCGCATAGATAATGTGACCGCATTCATTGAATCGCTCAAGTATTATGAAGAGAATGAAAAGTCGCCGTCACTTCAGGGATTCATAGAGACGCTCGCGCTGGATGACAAGCCTGAAAAAGAGAAAGAGAACAGCGGCGTCACCCTCGTATCGCTCCACTCTTCAAAAGGGCTCGAATTTCCTGTCGTCTTCATAGTCGGGGTTGAGCAGGATATGCTGCCGCACAGCAAATCGATTGATGAACCGGGCGGGCTTGAGGAGGAGCGGAGGCTGATGTATGTCGGCATCACAAGGGCGATGAAGGAGCTCTTTCTCACCTACACGGCATACAGAATAAAATACGGCACAAAGACCCTGAGCATGCCGTCCCAGTTCATCGCGGAGATGCCTGATAAGATTATCGAGCATATCGGGATTGAAGGTGAGGGTGAAGAGATGGATGCTGAGGAGATAGATATTAAGGCTGACTATGACAGGATTATGGGGATACTTAATGGGTGAGATGTAGGGGGTTAAAATGAGGCAGTTATTTTTCTTGCAATTCTTCTTTTCTTCGATAATTCGCCAGCAACTACAGAAGAAAGAATATTATTAAATTTATTAAAACTTTCTTCTGAAAGCATTATATTAGCTTCCTGACTAATATCTCTCAGTTCTGTTTCATGATTGCAATATTTAGAAAGAATGGCATTAAAAAGTAGTGGCCCACTTACTTTACGATCTTTAAAGATTGGTTCTTCAAATCGCATTTCTTTAATCTTTTCTATGTCAGATTTATTACGTTTGAATTGCTCTTGGTTATTATTCCATGTTTGCTCAAGACTTACTACCAATTTATTGTTCTCTTCTTTTAAAATAAGTAGTATGAATGGCGAGTTAGCATGCGAAGTTAAGCTTGTGCCTTCAAACTTGTCATAAAAATCTTTAAAATAGCCGTCGTTATAAAATGCTCCAGGCTCTTTTCTCTCCTCGCCACTACAAACTTCTCCGATATGGACTAACTGATTTTCTCTCAAGGTAAAAACATGATCAATATTGTTACACCATGCATTCCCCCCACACGAATCTGAACGTACAAATAAAAAGTTATCTTTCCAGCCCACTGTCTTTTTTAATTCAGCTGTTGCTGAATCAATATCTCTGTCAAAAATACACGTAGAGAGTTCGTATTTAGTTTTATCATGGGTAACATAAATATACAATTCGTTGTCTACATCGGATATATCCATGCCATCATATTTAATAAGATCAGCTGTTACCTCTACTTCTCCTGAAAGAATTTGATATGACTTAAGAACTGAATAGCTATTTGATATTGAATTACCGAATAAAGTGTTTTGAGGCAAAATCAAAATAGTAATAATTATGAATAAAATATTAATTGTTTTCATTGTCTTGTTGAGCGTTTCCTAAGATGCTTTTAAGATTGCGTGATGCTTGACGGATAATGACACAACTTTTTGCCCGCTTCGTTTTTCTTGTTTCTTCAGGTCAAGATATATTGCGTTTAAATCGTACTCGAATTTTGCCGCGTGTTCCTCACGCGCTTTTCTCGTTTCTTCTACTATCTTGTCTTTCCACATTTCATTTATCCCCCCATATCATAGGCATCAACGCACCGTATTTTCTGGATAAGATAATTATATGAGAGGGTTGAATAAAATACAACCATAAAATGTGAATGACTTCTATTGTAAAATCCCCGCCAGTCTACCGGCGAACAGGCTTGCTTGAGTTTTTAAGTATTTCAAGAAAGGACTTAATCTTCTCACCGTTGTTTTCAGTTTTAGCCCATCTTTTTATCTCTTTTATATCTATCTCTTGTGATGCAGCAACCATAACAGCCTGTTCAAGAGATTCTTTGTCATCCCAATGGATGTAGGCGGCTAACCTGTCTTTTACGCAGTCTGTCGGGGTTAGGATATTTATTGAACCTGCGTCAGATGAGATCGTGTTGAAGTTTTTAATTGGCTCGTTCCCTATCGCAACTGGCGGCGCCAGAAATTCCAGAAAGAATTTAGAGTCAGGATGGCGGTAGTACTTTTTCTTGTCATACATAAATCCTATTTCTTCCAGAGCGGATTTGATCTTTTTATTCGATTCATGGGTGATAAGATCCAGGTCGTATGACATGTATCGGTTTTCTGAATATATAGAGACGCAAGCTCCTCCGACAAGTACGGCGCATATATCATGGCTGGATAAATGAGCGCCGATCATTTCTGCTAATTCTTTGATCGTGATTTTCTTAAGATTGATCTTCTTCATTACAGGGGCTTGCCTGTTCTCCTCGGCCTTGTACGGCTTACTGGTTCGTAGTATTTCTCTTTTATATCTTTTGGAAGAAATTCATATGCCTTTTGTATTAATTGTTTTAATTCCTGCAAGAATGGGTATCTAGGGTTGAATTGAAAAATACGGGTGCTGCCTTCTTTAAAACTGACCAGAATGTTCGCCTTTTCCAGTTTTTGCAAAGTGGTCTGAAATCCGAACAGGGCTGTCCCGAAGTGGTCAGCCAGTTGCTTTGCGTAACATTTCTCACTAAGAAGGATGGTGAACAGTATCCGTTCTGTATTTTGATTTCCAAATAATATCTCAAGCATGATCTCAGCTCCTACCAATTATATTGGTTATAGTACCACAATAATTGGTAGCATGCAAGGTTTATATAGAATTCATAAGAACGCATCAATCAGCTACCGCATTTTTTGCGTTAGGATGGATTGCCTTGTCAGCTTCTCTTTTCCAATTTCTTACGAATCCATGCGGGAGTACGTCTCATATCCAAAACAGCGATAATTTTCACAATATGATTTTCTATTTCATAATAAATAGCAAAAGGGAATCGCTTTGACAGGGCTCGATGGAAACCAAATTGTTTGTTATGGATTCCTGCAAAAAATCTTAAAGACTCAATGTCAGAAATTAAATTATCAAAGAAGTAATCGCCAACTCCTTGTTCTTTTCTATCATAAAATAATCGCCCTTCTTCTAAGTCAAAAGCTGCTTCTTTTAAAACTAATACTTTTCTTATTTCCATTTATGTGTGCCGGCTTTTACATCTTCTAAAGAAATAAATTCCGCTTTGCCATTATCAATTTTATTTTTTCTTTCTTCAAGAATATTTTTATGCCATAATGGCGATTCTATTTCTTGCTCTTCATGGCATAGAAGGTCCCATAATTCTTCCATTGATTGTAAACGTTCTATGGTAGACATTTTTTTTATTTCATTAGTAATCATGATCTTCCCTCCATTTTTTGGATAAGATAATTATATGAGTATGTTGAATAAAAATACAACAACAAAATGAGAATGATTTTTATTGTAAAATCCCCCCTTGCCCCTGCTTAAGGCACCTACTGTTGGCCTTTGTTAAAGTGGGGATATTAAATATCTGATAGGCGAGGGCGGGGTGTTTTGTTCAACTAACCTTAAATGATTTTAAAAGCTCGCTGTTAGTCGGATATTTCTGAAGCATCTCTATCAGCTTTTCCATAGCGCTAACATTATTCATAGATGCCATACCCCTGTGCAATAATGTAAGGCGTCTGTACTCTTCCGGCTCAAAAAGAAGCTCGGCGCGCCGCGTGCCGCTCTTCGGCACATCGATCGCCGGGAAGACCCTCTTTTGCGCCAGTTCTTTTGAGAGCACCAGCTCCATATTGCCCGTGCCTTTGAACTCCTCAAATATAACAGTATCCATAGCGCTGCCTGTGTCGACCAGGATCGTCGCGATGATAGTTATAGAGCCCATACCCTCTACATTCCGGGCGGTGCCAAAGATACGGCGCGGAACCTCAAGCGCGCCTGCGCCCACTCCTCCGGACATCGTGCGCCCTCCGCCACGGTGCTGTGTGTTATGCACCCGTGCAAGACGTGTAAGTGAATCAAGCAGTATCATCACATCATGCCCTGCGGCAGCTTCCTTAAAAGCCTCTGCGATAACCTTATCGACGACCTTGATATGACTTTCATTGCTGTTATCCATGGACGAAGAATATACTTTGGCAGTCACGCTGCGCGTAAAATCAGTCACCTCTTCCGGCCGCTCATCAACAAGCACGCAATATACCTTCATCTCAGGATACCCGTTTGTTACAGCATTGCAGATACTCTTTAAGAATGTTGTTTTGCCTGACCCCGGCGATGATACGATGAGAGCGCGCTGGCCCATGCCTATAGGACAGATAAGATCAAGCGCGCGCACGGAAAGGTCATCACTTCCCTTCTCAAGGATAATGCGCGTATCAGGATTTATCGCCGTACCTTCGAGAAACTTCTTCTCATCTGATGAAACAACCCTGCGTGCCGGCACATTTGAACGCTGCTGCGGCCGTGACTGCCCGCGCCGTGAATTTGAACCATACGAACTCATATATACTCCTTAATTGGACTTTTTAAATTTTACTTTATTTACCTTTTTATATGTCTGCTTGCGCTTCCTGTCAGACAAACCCGTTTGCGTTTTCCATGCAGGTTTTCCGGCCCTCGGCCTGATTAAAGAGAGCGGCCCAAATCCCACCAGGTCCATGCGATCGGCTAATTGAAGGGCTTGGAGAATAATGTCATGATTTTCCGGCCTTCTGAATTGGAGCAGGGCCCGCTGCATCTTCCTCTCTTCATATGACCTGGGAATATATACTTTCTTCATACTGCGCGGATCCAGGCCCGTGAAAAACATACATGTTGAAAGTGTGCCGGGAGTGGGATAGAAATCCTGGACCTGCTCCGGGTTTATCCCCGCAGCTTTTAAATATTCAGCCAGTTTTATGGAGGACTTCAGGGTGCTTCCCGGGTGGCTTGACAATAGATACGGAACGAGATACTGTTCTTTTCCAAGGCGTTTATTGACCCGGGAAAATCTTTGGACAAAATTATCATACACTTTGCTGGAGGGCTTCCCCATTTTTTCCAATACGGCAGGGCAAATATGTTCCGGGGCGACCTTAAGCTGGCCGCTGATGTGATGACGGCAAAGGTCTTCAAAGAAACGCTCATCCTTATCTAACATGAGATAATCATATCGGATACCTGAGCGGATAAATACTTTTTTTATCCCGGGAATTTTCCGCAGTTTGCTCAGTAACATCAAATAATCGCTGTGGCTCACCTTTAAATTGCGGCAAGGCTCCGGAGTTAAACATTGTTTGTTTCGGCAGGCCCCATGCTTTTCCTGTTTATCACAGGCCTTATTTCGGAAATTAGCTGTGGGCCCGCCTACATCATGGATATATCCTTTAAAATCCTTATCGCGGGTAAAATTCTCAGCTTCCCCGATAATGGAAGCATCGCTTCGCCGCTGGATCACCCGGCCCTGATGAAAATTCAAAGCGCAGAAAGAACAGCCGCCAAAGCAGCCCCTATGGCTGACGATCCCGAATTTAACCTCCTCAATAGCAGCTACACCGCCTATATTTTCATACATGGGATGAGGGGCTCTTTCATAAGGAAGAGCATATATCTTATCCATCTCTTTTTCGCTCAGAGGCTTTGGGGGAGGATTCTGAATCAGCAGCCTGTCAGCATGCGGCTGTACTATAGTTTTTCCCCTGACGTAATCTTGCTCATTGCTCTCCATCATAAATGCACTGGCATATTTCCGCGGGTCTTGGCGCACCTCTTCAAAAGACTCTATAAGCACATATTTGTCATCATGTTCTTTATGCTCCAAAAATGCAGCCAGCTCTCCCTTACAATCATTTCTCCGGGGCGCAACGCAGGTGCCCCGCAGATTCAGCATATTTTTAATTGGCACGCCTTTCTTAAGAAGCCGGGCAATCTCCACAATAGGTGATTCCCCCATTCCGTAAACTAATATATCCGCTCCTGAGTGGATCAGGACTGAAGGCCTCACAAGATCATCCCAGTAATCGTAGTGGGCAAATCGTCTCAGAGAAGCTTCCACCCCTCCGATAATTATGGGGATCTGTCCAAATGCTTCCCTGATCTTGTGAGTATAGACAATAACTGCCCTATCGGGCCTTAAGCCGGCCTTGCCGCCCGGTGAGTATTGATCATTTTTCCTTACTTTCTTGGTAGTTGTGTAATGATTTACCATGGAGTCAATCACGCCGGAAGATATAAGCACCCCGAGTTCAGGCCTCCCCAGCTTTTTGAAATTCGCAATCACCTTCCAGTCAGGCTGAGCAATAATTCCGACCCTATATCCTTCACTTTCCAGAACCCGGGTGATGATCGCGTGTCCGAAACTGGGGTGATCCACATAGGCATCTCCGCTGATAAAGAGAAAATCCAGGGCATCCCACTCCCTCTTTCGCATATCGTCCCGGCTTACTGGTAAAAATGCCACTTAATTATTAACCCCTCTATTTCATGTTATGTCATGAACTATTTAGTATAACTATTCTGGAGAATGGAAACTTCTGAATGTTGCTTCAGAAATTGGCAAAATACGGAGAAACAAACTTACATCCCTCAAAAACGGTTGTCACTGTCTTCCCGGACAGAGGCGACAGGTATCTGAGCACAGGTTTGTTCGGGCCTCAGGTTTAGCGGGTTATAGCAGCGGCGCAATCTCTCTCAAATTCATACCTACTGTCAGTAAATATCCAGTTGGATCTTGATCGCCTCATTTATCCTGAGCATATCTTCTTCTGAAAGAAGACCCGCACGTTTAGACATTCGTAATTTGCTTACGGTTGCCAACTGATCGGCCATCGCCTTACTTTCTTTACCGTCAAATAAAACCATTGCCTCACTTGGATAAAGACGATCTGTCTTGCTGGTTAGAGGAACAACCTGAACTCGATTAAGGAATTTGTTTGATGCATTGTTACTGACGATCACTGCGGGACGTTTTTTCCTGATCTCGCCTCCAACAGAAGGATCGAAATTAACCCACCAGACCTCACCTCTTTTCATGTGCCGTATCCTTAAAAGATATCTCTGCCCAATCCAGAGCTTCCGCTTCCCGTTTCTTGTCTTTTGACATTTGGGAGTATGCAGATTCCAGGTTTTGGCGAATTACATGCGGGCGAACCAATCCTTCAACAAATTTGCTGATCTTGCCGGGGCCGATGGTCTTATGAAGCCCTTTATAAACTTCTTCATCTACGGTTATGGTCAATTTCTTTTGCATCGAAGTTCTCCTTTCTTATACGTATAGTATACGTGCGATAAAGGATAAGTCAATAAGTAGAACTATGCTTCAATGAACTCACATCTTGAATTGGTGTTTATGTTGATGGTGTTCAACTTTTCGCGGATACTCTTTTTTGCTTTTTCCCAATCCGTAAATGTTTCTTTCCCTTCTGATACCAATCCTTCACGCTGCAAAAGAATGTCATTATGCCATGAAGGGGATGGTACATTTCTAAAGTTGGGAATAATTACACTAACCTGTATCTATCAATAACCTGAAGCGGGTCGATGAGGGTTATCTTATTCGGATCGCTTATATCCTTCCAGTCAATGGCATCGTATGAAATTTCCGCGGACGCGGGGAAACCTATTGATATATGCAGGTGAGGACGCATGCCTGATTTGGATTCCTTTATGCCTACCACTTTTGCGATAACATCACCTGCCTCAACAGCCTTTCCGATACGAATATCATCTTCAGGCATGGTGTGTCCATAGATGGTGCAAAACTCACTCTTGTTATCTGCGCTCGAATGCTTAACGATTATTGACTTGCCGATGAAGTCATCAATGACAGCAGCGACTACTCCGTCATAAAGAACCGGGACCTTCATGCCTTCGGCAATGTTATGTATTCTCTCCTGACTGTCTGTATAAGCGCAGAGATCGATCCCCTCATGCGAGGCATTGCGCGTACCGCTGCCCCACCATTTAGCGGATGAGTTAAATAGCATCCCCGGATAGAGGAGCCACTCCCTGAAGCCGTCTTCAGGCAATAAATTCTTTTTGATGAAGTAATCCGTGAACTCTGTTTTGTTCAGTTTGATTCCCATGATATACTAATTATCATACAGAAAAAACCACGGAGGAATATATGAAGATTGAACTTGAAGGCACGCTGTTGAGGATGACACCTGAGACTGACAGGGAGAAGAAGGAGCTTAACCAGTTGTGGACGATAATAATTGATTGCGCAAATACCAACAAAAAGCTCGTTCCGGTCGGTGAGTATCTGCCGGGAGTGAAGGAAGTCGCCACTTTTAATATAGAGTAGTTTGTTTACAGCGGCGGCTTTCAGTGTTTGATCATCTCATCAAGCCCGAAATCAGGCACAGCGCCGAGAAGCAGATAGAGCCTGTCAGAGAGAAGAAGTATGCCGAATGATATCAGGAGTAGCCCGCTCAGGATCATTATGACCTTCATATATTTCTGTATCGCGCTGAAGTGGCTGATGAAGTAGCTCATTGCAAGCGAAGTCGCGAGAAACGGTATGGCGAGTCCGAGCGAATAGACGACCAGCAATTTGAAGCCGTACATGACAGAGCCTGAAGTTCCTGCCACAAGAAGTATTGAGCCGAGGATGGGGCCGATGCAAGGCGTCCATCCGGCGCCGAATGTGAGTCCGACTACTACTGAACCAATATATCCGCGCGGCTTGTGCTTCAGGTGCACGCGGTGGTCAGCGGAAAGGAAGTTGAGCTTTATAACGCCCATTACATATAGGCCGAAAAAGATTATGATAACTCCGCCCACTATCCTTATCTGATCATAATAGTACGCAAGGTATTTGCCCAGAAATGAAGAAGATATGCCGAGCAGGACGAATACGGCTGAGAAGCCCAGGATAAAGGCGGATGAATTTATAAGGGTGACAAGCCTGATGTGTTTGGCATGCGCTTTGTCGCCTGCCTTGAAATCCTCAAAAGATATGCCGGTTATATAAGAGACATAAGAAGGTATCAGCGGCAGAACGCATGGAGAGAGGAAGGAGAGTATCCCGCCGAGAAATGCTCCAAGATAACTGATATTGCTCATCTCGCGCACTCCGCTTTGCTGCCTTTAATCTTTTCGATAGCATGAGGCAGCACATTGATTATTACCGCCAGGTTCTCCTGAACAGCTTTGGGACTGCCCGGCAGGTTTATGATAAGCGTCTTCTTCCTCACGCCTGCAACCGCCCTTGAGAGCATTGAATAAGGCGTCTTTTTGAGCCCTTCAAAGCGCATCGCCTCAGCGATGCCGGGTATCTCCTGATCGATTACCTCGCGTGTTGCTTCGGGTGTGACATCGCGCGGCGACAGCCCTGTCCCTCCTGTAGTAAGGATGAGGTCAGCCTTTCTGCACAGAGATATGAGCTTCTTCTTTATCAGCGCCTTTTCATCAGGCAGGATGTCGTAACTTATGATCTCCGCATCTATCTTCTTCATCATCTTTTCAATCGTCGGCCCGCTCGTGTCCTCTCTCTTCCCTTTTGAGCCTTTATCGCTTAATGTCATGATCGCAACCTTTATCATTAATCTCTAACCCTTGACTACTATCTTATCGCCCTTCTTTATCTTCCCGCCCTTTAATACCTTTACAAAGATGCCCTCTTTCGGCATTACGCAGTCTCCTGCCTGATAATAGATCGCGCATTTATTATGGCACTCTTTACCTATCTGAGTCACTTCTGCCTCTGCCTCTTCGCCGATCGTCATCTTTGTGCCTATGGGAAGGGAAGGGAGGTCTATACCCTCTGTTGTAATGTTCTCTGCGAAATCTCCGGCTACGACCTTCAGCCCTTTTTCCTGCATCTTTTTAATGCTCTCAAGAGCAAGCAGGCTCACCTGCCTGTGCCACTTATCTGACGCATGTCCGTCAGATTCGATCCCGAAATTCTCTATTAAGAGCGCCTCGTCAACAGGTTTTTTTCTGACGCCTTTTTTTGCGCTTATGTTTATTGAAACAACTTTGGCGCTCACTTGATCTTCGCTCCTTCTTTCACATTCTTTTCAGGCATCAGTATGGACAATACCCCGTCGCTGTCTGTTGCCGCAAGGAGCATCCCGTTAGATTCAACGCCCATGAGCTTTGCGGGCTTCAAATTCGTTATAACAACGATCTTCTTCCCGATGAGGTCTTCAGGCGCGTAAACCTGACCGATACCGGCAACCACCTGTCTCTGCTCGCCTGTGTCTATCTGAAGTTTAATAAGTTTATTTGATTTTGGAACGCGCTCTGCCTCGAGCACCTTGCCGATCTTGAGCTGCACCCTTGCAAAATCTTCTATGGAGATAAGGTTATCGGTTTCAAATCCCCCCTGACCCCCCTTTGTAAAAGGGGGACTGAGGGGGATTTTCTCATTTTCACTTTGCATCTTCTTCACCTCTATCCTCGGAAATAACTGCTCACCTTTAGAAACTTTTATCTCATATACCGGCTTCCAATCCCATGTGAAAATGTTTTTATCGTTTGCCTCTTCTGTTAATGACTTCAATCCTAACTGCTTCCACATCTTCCCTGATGTCTCTGGCATGAATGGATAGAGCGAGAGGGCGGAGAGCCTCAGCGCGTTCCAGAGATTGAACATGACATCTTTAAGCTGAGCCTGATCATCTTTTGCAAGCTTCCACGGTTCTGTCTGCGCGATATGATTGTTTGCAGACCGGATGATCTCCCAAATGGAATCAAGTATGTGGTTGAATCTAAGCTGTGACCAGCCTTGTATATCGTGATGAACTGAATGATTCGCATTTATGCAATGTTCAAGAAAATCGCCTGATGAACCGCTCTGTTTTTCTATCGTTCCGTTAAAGAACTTCTCAGCCATCGTCATGAATCTGCTCAGGAGATTTCCGAGGTCGTTTGCAAGTTCTGTATTGATGCGGTTTATCAATGCGTCTTCTGAATAATTCCCATCCAATCCAAACGGCACTTCTCTGAAGAGAAAATACCTGAAGGCATCCACGCCGTACTTTTCAACCAGCTTATTCGGATCAACGACATTGCCGACAGACTTTGACATCTTCTTTCCTTCGACCGTCCACCACCCATGCGCGAAGATATTTTCAGGCAGCGGATATTCAAGCGCCATGAGCATCGTTGACCAGTAGACCGCATGGGTTGTGAGGATGTCTTTGCCCACAAGGTGATGGCTTGCAGGCCACCATTCACCCCCCCTTAGCCCCCCCTTATCAAGGGTGGGATTTAAAGGCGCAAGATATTTTGTAGCTGAATAATAATTCAGAAGCGCGTCAAACCAGACGTATGTCACGAACTCTTTATCAAATGGAAGCGGTATGCCCCATGCCAGCCTTGACTTGGGCCTTGAGATGCAGAGGTCTCCGAGGTCGTTATTATTGAGAAAGCCTAACACCTCATTCCTGCGCGTCTCAGGCAGAATATAAGAGGGGTTCTCTCCAATATATTGGATCAGCCTCGCCTGATATTTAGACATTAAAAAGAAATAGTTCTCTTCCTGTATCTCCTCCACCGGCCGTCCGCAGTCAGGGCAGTTCCCGTCGACAATATCTTTTTCAGTCCAGAACCTCTCATCAGGAGTGCAGTACCAGCCTGAGTAAGACCTTTTAACTATCTCGCCTTTATCAAAGAGCAACTGAAGCGCCTGCTGAACTATCTCAATATGTCCTGCATCAGTCGTCCTTATGAAATTGTCATTTGAGATATTAAGGGTTTTCCATAGAGACTTGAAGTTCTCTACCATTATGTCGGCATGTGCTTTTGCGGTCAGACCTTTTGCAGCAGCAGCCTGCTCCACCTTCTGGCCGTGCTCGTCTGTTCCTGTGATGAAAAATACATCATCGCCCTTAAGCCGGTAGAATCTTGCGAGGATATCAGCGGCTACGGTTGTATACGCATGCCCGATATGCGGGACATCATTTACATAATATATCGGGGTTGTAATGTATCTCTTAATTCCCATCTTGTTTCGGGCCTGCCTGGTTCGGGCTGCTTCCGCCTTTATTTTCCTTGTGCTTTTTCTTCCAGAACCTTCTGCGTTTATTCGAGGAGCTGCCCGGCCTCTTCGGCCTGTCGTCGGTTTTTTGGACCGGGGGCTTGCCCTGCAGTGAATTTTCACCTGATCCTTCAGCAATGACAGGAGCAGCAGGCTCCTCTTTTTCAGGTGTCAACGATGCTGATGGAATATCCGCCCCTACTATCTCCTGTACGGGATATATCTCATACGGCGGTTCAACTTCATTATTATTTATGGTTTCAATGGCAGCCGTCCTTCCGCTGCCTCTGCTTTTTCTCCCTGCAGGAGAGGAGGAACGTGCCTTTTTCTTATCAGGATCCTCTACTTCATAATTGAGGCAGCACATCAGCCTTCCGCATATTCCCGAAAGTTTTCCCTGATTGATGGAGAGCTCCTGTTTTTTTGCCATTCTTATTGAGATAGGCTCGAAGTGCGTGAGAAACCTGCTGCAGCATGTTTCGCCGCCGCATACACCTATTCCTCCGATGAGCTTAACCTCGTCACGCACACCTATCTGTCTCATCTCAATGCGTGTCTTGAATTTTGCCGCAAGGTCTCTGACAAGGTCCCGGAAATCCACGCGGCTGTCGGCTGTGAAATAGAATATGAGTTTTTTTCTGTCTAATGTAGACTCTGTTGTGACGACCTTCATGTCGAGACGGAGTTCATGTGCCTTGCCTGCGCAGAACATCTTTGCCTCATGTTCAAATTCGCGGTTCCCTTCATCGGTCCTGAAATCATTCTCAACAGCTATCCGCAGGACTTTTTTGAGAGGTTCTTTTGTCTTCTCAATTATCTCTTTCGGCTTTATTATCGTTCCGAGGCTCAGGCCTATGTCAGATTCTGCAACCACGCGCGTGCCGACCTCTGCATCGATGTTGTTCATCTCAAGTATCGATGTTTTATTGCCGGTCTTGAACCTGACGTGGACAACGGTGGTGGTATTGTTATCTTCAACCTTCTCTGTTTCGATTGTTTCAGGCATTCATCCTCCCGAGAGTTTTTTTAATAAGCATGCTGGTGTGATAAACAGTGATGGGTATATTCAGATTGAAGTTCAGCAGCCCTTTTATCTCATCCAGTTTGTGCGACAACTTAATTATATCCTTTAATAATGCTTTTTTTGAGAGTTTTGCTATCTCATCAGCTTTATCTTTATTGATTAGCAGGTCTTTTCTGCCTGTCGCGTTAAAGACTGCGATATCCCTGAGCCAGAGCTGGCACCAGTCAAACCACTCCTGCATCTCATCCCTATTCTCCCAAATCTCCTTTTCAGGATTTTGAAGCATCATTAGAAATTCTCCAAAGAGCGAGTCACGCTGTTTGACCAGGTCTTCATTGAGCGCGTATCCAAGCCTTCCGCCTGACAGCGCGCTTATGAGCAGCAGTTGCTCTTCATCTGAAACCTTGCTTCTCTTTGCGAGCAGCTCTCCCATCTTTAAGATCGGGAGCGGCGAGAAGATTATATTCTGGCATCTTGAACGGATCGTCTTGAGTATCATCTCAGGCCTTGATGTTATAAGGATTAAGAGGCTCATTGAGGAAGGCTGTTCAAGCGTCTCAAGAAAGGCGTTGGCAGCCGATGTGTTGAGCGTCTCGGCATTATCTATTATAACCACCTTCCATCTGCCTTCAAACGGTTTGAAAGAGAGAGATTCCTGTATCCTTCTTATGGAGCCGATCTTTATCTGTCCGCTGTCTTCTTCGTTCCCTATTATGGTTACGTCTGTGTGTATGCCTTTGTCGATCCTTACGCAGGACGGGCATTTATCGCAGGAATCGATCCCGGATTCGGACGCTCCCTCCTTGCCAAGCGGGGGATGGGGGTGTGTGCAGTTAAGCGCCTTTGCGAAATTTATCGCGGTAAGCTTCTTTCCGATGCCTTCCTCGCCTTTAAAGAGCATGGCATGGGGAACGCGGTCTTTTGCAATAACACCTTTGAGTATATTAATGGCGTTGCTCTGCCCGATTATGTCTTTGAAGGCCATATCTTTTCTACGATCTCTATTATTTTCATGGTGATATCTTCCTTCCCTGCGGACGCGTCGATGACCCTTACCCTTGCAGGATCGTCTTCAGCTATCTCGAGATAGCCGCTCCGCACGCGGTTATGAAACTCTATCGCCTCAAGTTCAAACCTGTCCTCTTTCTGCGCCTGCCTGTTCCTTCTCAGCCCCTCTTCAGCATCTATGTCCAGCAGGAATGTCAGAGACGGTTTTGAATGCCGCACCACCATCTCATTTAAAGGATTGATGATATTAAGATCCACTCCGCGCGCAAATCCCTGGTATGCTACTGTGGAGTCGGCAAACCTGTCCGTGATCACGAAGGAGCCTCTTTCAAGCGCAGGCTCGATAACTTCCCTGATATGCTGCGCCCTGTCTGCGTAATAAAGAAGGAGTTCGGTGAGTGGGTCCATATGGTTTTCAGGCTCAAGCAGAAGCTCCCTTATCTTCTTTCCTATCCTTGTTCCGCCCGGTTCGGCTGTTAAAATAACATCATAACCTTTCTTTCTCAGATATTCCGCCAGAAGCGAGGCCTGCGTGCTTTTGCCCGAGCCTTCAGTGCCCTCAAATGAGATGAACCTCTTACTTGCCGGCATATCTTTCCTTTAAACCTTTCAGCAGTGTGAATGCCTTTATGGCGTCAACAGGCATGAGCGAGCCTGTGCCGCAGGAAGGTGTGAGTATGACCTGATTTCTCAGCTTCTCCCTTGAGATCCCTGCCTCTTCAAGAGATGTAAGCCCTCTTTCAAGCTGTTCATTCAATATCCGGATATCCACATTTTTGATATCATCTGTCGTAGGGACGATACCCCATGCGATATAGCCGTTATTGTCTATGAAGTTCTTCATCTCTTCAGGATAGATGCTCAATGTGTTCCAGAAGAAGTAAGCGTCAAAGTTGAATACGTCGAGCCCGGTTGCCAGAGCCAGCGTCCAGTCAGCCTTTCCGCAGCAGTGTATCCCGGCGGCAGCGCCGCAATCCTGAATATGTTTTATTGTCCCCTTAAGAAGCCTGAGCGCCTCTTCAGTGCTTACTCCCATATAAGATGATGAGCCGAGAGCTGAAAGTATCGGTTCATCAATGAAGAAGAGCACCTTTTCACAATACGGCTTGAGCATATCTATCTGCCAGCTTATCTTGCCCTTAAGGAATTCAAACGCAAGCTCTCTCATCTCTTCGTCAAAATAGATAGGCCTCTTATTGTTGTCTGTCAGCCCTAACATGAATGTGAGCGGGCCGGTGGCGTGGCCTTTGACCGACCTGTATTTTTTGCCTCTTTCCTTGAGTATGTCGACAAATGCGTATAGGCCGGCAGCGTATTCCCTTGAGGTCGGGAAGCCGGCATTGCTTGCGATATCCTCATAGAATTTCGTCAGCGCTTTTTCGTCAGCCTTTCCGACATAGATATGTTCGCCCTCTATCTTTACAAAGGGGAAACCTTCGGAATATTGAGGCACCATGAGCTCGAGAAAGCTTCTGTGCGGGAGCTGCGGCCAGAAAGGGATATCCACATGGCTGAGGATTATATTACACGCCTCAACTGGGTCTGTATGGGGTAGGCTTCCGATGCCGGTTGTGCTGAAACTCTGGAACATAGCTATTAATCATACGCTATAGGGGGAGTAACTTTCAAACTGACGGTGCGGCTTAATATGTCGAAATTATATGGTTCTTTCTCAGGCCTTCTGATGTATAATGGGTAGTACGCAGGAAATTAAAAACATGATCCTGGATATTTTCACGACTCTTAAAACAAAATGGGATGCCGCCAGGCCATACGTGGAGATGGCTGACGCAGCTTTTCTCTTTTTGCGGCTTATAATTCTCTGCGGCGGAATCATATGGCTTGTTTTCTCTAATATCCCCCGGGAAGGCCTTGAGGATCTCAGCAATCTTTTTGTCTGTTTTTCCGTTTACTCTATCCTCATTTATCTTTTGCTCTTCTTTTATCCGGAGAAAAAAAGGAACATCCATGTGTTTTTCCTCTTTTTCGACTTTCTCTTCACTTTTCTGCTGGTCAGGCTTACAGGCGGATTTGACAGCCATTTCCTGATAGGGTTTTACCTTATGACAGCCCTTTATTCCTTCTATTACGGCCTTGCGCCCGGCGCTGCCATATCCGCTGTGGCCTCATCGCTTTATCTTGCAAGCGGAGATTTTGACTTCACCACCCACTACTGGGCTGATATCTCCGTCAGTATCGCGTCGCTGTTTCTGGTGGCGATCCCGCTCGGCATGCTGTCCCAGAGGTTAAAGAGAGACAGCTCTGAGATTTCAAACCTGAATGTGAGCCTGAAAAATTATATTGTTGAGCTGCAGAATATCCATGGAAGGCTTGTCCAGGTGGAGAAGATGTCAGAACTGGGAAGAATGGCGGCGGACGTAGCTCATGAGATAAGAAATCCGCTGACATCCATAGGAGGTTTTGCGAGGCGCCTTGAACATGAATTGTCGCATATGACCAATGAAAAGGAGTATGTTCAGAATATCCTGAAAGAAAAAGAGTACGCAAAGATCATCATAGCAGAGGTTAACAGGCTGGAACGGATCTTGAGAGATATACTCACCTTTTCAAAAGACGTTAAATACAGCATGAAGCATCAGGCGATAAGCGGGATCATAAAGGAATCGCTCCATATCTTTGATGAGATGTGCGCGGACAAATCAATAGCCATAGAGGAGAAGATCGACGGATCGCTTCCTGATATTTTAGTGGACAGGGACCAGGCCAGGCAGGCGGTGAATAATCTTATCTCAAACGCAATTGATGCGATGCCCCGGGGAGGCACGTTACAGCTAAAGGCATTTATGTATGAATTGAATTCAGTCAATTATCTGGTGGTGGAGATAGCCGACACAGGCTGCGGCATAACGGAGGATAAATTAAGCATGATCTTTGAGCCGTTTTATTCTTCTAAGGAGATAGGCTCCGGCACAGGCCTCGGCCTTTCCATATGCAAAAAGATCATGGATGAGCACTGCGGATTAATAAGGGTTGAGAGCAAATTAGGCAGGGGCACATCTTTTAAACTGTTCTTCCCTTATCAGAGCAAAGAAGAAGGATCCAAGATAAAATGCTGGGAATTTCTCAAGTGCGGCGTGGAAAAGACAGAGGGCGCGGCGCTCACAAAATGCCCTGCCTACCCTAATTATGGGCGCATATGCTGGGCTGTATCCGGGACATTTTGCGGCGGAAAAGTCTGCGGCGCCATTGCCCAGAAACTGGGCGACTGCAAGAAGTGTGAATTCTATAACAGGATGGTTGTGCTTAAAAATATTTAAGCAGCATATTGCCTGTCTGTCATGCCGGCGCATGTATTTTAAACTCATTTCACACCTTTAACATAACTCCTTCTCGCCCTACGAAAAATCATAACTCCCCTTTACCCCCCCCCTTATCTTAACCAGAGGTAGGTGCCTCAGGCAGAGGGGGAGAGTCGGAGACCGGGGGTGTTTATATAATGGTCTTTGATACCTTTAAAAAAGGCCGGGTTAAGGCTTGTCTATAATCGGCATATATATCGGCAATACTATATACATTATTTCTCTATTGACTTACAATAACTAATTGTTTAATATAAATTTATTAAGGATAATAAACAGGTAATTAAATCGGCAATATGAGATTGATATGTCTTTAGCAATAAACAAAATGACTCCTCTTTATCCTGAAAATGCAGAGGAGCTTCACGACCTCGCCCTGTCTGTAATCCAGAAGTCCGCTGCCCTTGGCAGCCGGCAGCATCCTGTCACGCTCCGTTCGCTGCATGAATTGCTCCGGATAATCAACAGTTATTATTCCAATCTGATCGAGGGACATAACACTCATCCATATGACATTGTCCGCGCGATGCAGAAGAAGTACGATACTGAACCGGCAAAGCGTAATCTACAATTAGAGAGTGTTGCTCATATTACTGTTCAAAGAGAGATGGAAAAAAGATTACAGGATGAGCCTGAGTCCAATATCGCAAGTCAGGAATTTCTTTGTTATATACACCGGGAATTTTATAACCAATTGCCCGGGGAGTTTCTGATCGTGAAGAATCCTGATACAGGCCGCGAAAGCAGGGTTGTGCCTGGCGAGTTTCGCAAAGAAGCGGTAAAAGTCGGACGGCACATTCCGCCGAAAAGTGGTTCTCTTGGTGGCCTACTTGATCGATTCGGAGAATTTTATGCGCCGGAACATCATCATGGCGCGGCAAAGCTCGTTGCAACAGCAGCCGCTCATCATCGATTCATGTGGATACATCCTTTCCTCGACGGCAACGGCCGGGTGGCTCGTCTATTTACAGAGGCATATTTTCATCGGATTCCAGTTCTCGGCTACGGTCTCTGGTCAGTGAGCCGCGGGCTTGCCCGCCGGAACGCTGACTATAAGGCTGCGCTCACATGGGCGGATGCTCCACGGCGCAATGACCTCGACGGCAGAGGGAATTTGTCGAATGAAGGGCTGATACACTTCTGCCGATTTTTTCTGGAAGTCTGCCTTGACCAGGTGGAATATATGAGCGGCCTGTTGAAGCTCGAAGAACTCATTCAGCGGATAAGGCACTATGTTGACCTTAGAAACAGGGGCATGGTCCCCGGGCCATCTGGCGAAAAACAGCCTCTCCGGCCAGAGGCATCCGGAATGCTTCAGGAGGTACTGATACACGGCGTCTCGACGCGGGGTGATGTCATTCAGGCTTCAGGGTTGAAGGAACGCACAGGACGAAGCCTGCTGGGGATGCTTCTTGAGGAGGGGTTGCTGGTTTCAGATACGCCGAAGGGAGAGATCAGGTTGGGATTGCCTATTCATGCGGCAGGATGGTTTTTCCCGGAGTTGTATCCGGTGTTGACGAGATAGGCGGCAATTTAAGAGGGAGTCGGGGTGTTAATATAACTAAAATGGACAGTTCAGAAAAAGACCCTGTAAAGACACAGACGATGTTCACGACTATTGCGCACCGCTATGACTTTCTGAATATGGTGCTGAGCCTCGGCATAGACAGGAGCTGGAGGAGGTTTGCTATCAGTCAGCTTCACAGGTCAACATTGCCAATAGTGATAATATTGATTAATAAACATTGCCAATGTAAAATAAGTCATGGCTAACATATCCCTTATTGAAGAGGTAGTGAACGACCAGCTTGCGTATTTCAGCAAGAAAGATTCAGGGATCCCCCGCCATGTTGACTTTGACAGCTACCTCAAAACTAAACAGATTACGGTCATATCCGGCATCAGGAGAAGCGGGAAATCAACCCTGCTGTCTCAGTTTGCCGGGAGAGTCAAGGAATATTATTATGTAAATTTCGACGACGAACGGTTCATTAACTTTTCAGTTGAAGACTTTCGCAACCTGATGGTCGTTTTTCAGAAACTGTATACTGCTAATACCATATTTATAGACGAGGTGCAGAATATAGCGGGATGGGAACGGTTTGTGAGAAGGCTCCATGACGAAGGGTATAAAATATTTCTTACGGGTTCCAACGCCAGGCTCCTTAGCTCCGAGCTTGCCACACACCTTACCGGGAGATATGCGAAGATAGAATTGTATCCTTTTTCCTTTTTGGAATTTCTCGATTTTCACGGTGTTCAATATAGCGTTGTATCATCCGGGGGAAGGGCGGCTATATTGCGGCATTTTGATGAATATTTGAAAAAGGGCGGGCTGCCTGAGTTTGTACGGTACAATGACCCTGAATCCCTGAAAAGGGTTTATGACGACATACTATACAGAGATATTCTTGTGCGCTTCAAGATCAGGGAAGTCAAAGCCTTTAAGAATCTGTCATCATTTATTTTTTCGAATTTCACAAAGGAAATGAGTTACAACTCCCTGAAAAACGGGCTTGGATTCAAGAGTGTCACCTCGGTAACGAATTACATAGAATTCATGCAGGAGGCATATCTTGTCTTTGAGCTGCCGAGATATGACTACTCCCTGAAAAAACAGGTTTCCACGGGAAAGAAGATGTATGTCATAGACAACGGGCTCAGAAACGCGGTCTCTTTTTATTTTTCGGAAGACAGCGGCAGGCTTCTTGAAAACTTAGTCTATATCGAACTTAAGCGCCGGGGACAGGAGATATTCTATTTCAGGGGCAAAAACGAATGTGATTTTCTTTTAAG
Source organism: Nitrospirota bacterium (assembly GCA_016207885.1). NCBI lineage: Bacteria > Pseudomonadati > Nitrospirota > Nitrospirota bacterium. Next base: position 78,777 of record JACQZE010000023.1, read on the forward strand.
AACGGGATCAAAGATAACCGAGGCAATTCAGGTGAGCAGGGAGCTTCGCAGAGGGGTGAATGAGGAAAGAGAGATCAAGGGTGTGCTGGAGGCGGCGCTCACATGTAAACTGAAGACCGGCACAATAATAACACTCCATCAGGAAGATGAAATAAAGAAAGATGGTGTTACGATAAGACTGGTGCCGGTCTGGAAATGGTTGATTGAGGGAAGAGCGCCCCGTTGAAGTTAAAACGGTTGGGGTGTTACTCATATAACAAAATGGACAGTTCAGAAAAAGACCCTGTAAAGATACAGACGATGTTCACGACTATAGCGCACCGCTATGACTTTCTGAATATGGTGCTGAGCCTCGGCATAGACAGGAGCTGGAGGAGGTTTGCGATAGATCAACTTCCGGGATCCGCAAATGCCCGTTATCTTGATGTCGCAACAGGCACTGGCGATGTGGCGCTTGAGATAGTCAGAAGGATTCCCGGTTCAAAGGTGGCAGGAGTTGATTTCAGCGAGGGCATGCTGGAGATCGGTAAGGCGAAGGTCAGCAATGCCGGACTTGGCGAGAGGATAGATATGCGTTTCGGAGATGCGGCCGCTCTGCCGTTTGAAGATAACACTTTTGACGGTTCGATAATCGCCTTCGGCATCAGGAATGTGCAGGATTATAAAAAGGGCATCAGCGAGATGGGCAGGGTTGTGAAGAAGGGCGGCAGGGTCGTGATACTGGAGTTCACAACTGTGCAGAACCGCATCATCAAGCCGTTCTATCGTTTTTATATCTCAAGAGTCCTCCCATTTATCGGAGGTGTTATCTCAGGCAAGATGGGAGCGTACAAATATCTGCCCCAATCCATGCTCGCATTCCCGTCGCCTGACGATCTTAAAAAGACTATGGAGGAGACAGGGCTTGCGGATGTCAGATATTACAAATTAACACTCGGCATCGCAGCCGTGCATATCGGGACGGTAAGATGAGCCGTTTTGTTGTTCAGGAACATCACGCATCACATCTGCACTGGGACTTCAGGCTTGAAAAAGACGGCGTCTTAAAGAGCTGGGCTGTGCCTAAAGGCGTGCCTGAGAGGAAGGGAATTAAACGCCTTGCTATTCAGGTGGAAGACCACCAACTCAGCTATATTGATTTTGAGGGCACGATCCCTGAAGGCGAGTACGGGGCAGGAACGGTAAAGGTATGGGACAAAGGTGTATATGGGCTTGAATCTGAAACTGACAAGAGGCTTGTCTTTGAACTGAAGGGCAAACGTGTTAATGGCGCTTACAGCCTTGTACATCTGAAAGATAAGCAGTGGCTGTTTATAAAACTCTGATGACATGCTTCCCACTTTAGCAAAGGGGGATTGAGGGGGATTTTAAAGATTATGTTTTACTTAATTATTCGTAAAATCTCCCCTTGCCCCTCTTTGCCTAAGAGGGGGATATAATGAATGCAGAAGAACTTCTATTAAAGGGAATTGATGAGCTTGGGCTCTCCTGCTCAAAAAAACAGGCAGATGACCTTCTGACACTGCTTTCAGAACTTAAGAAGTGGAACAAGGCGTATAACCTCACCTCATTAAAGACTTATGAAGATATAATCATCAAGCATTTCCTGGACTCGCTTCTGTATCTGAAGGTTTTTCCTGACAATGTGCTGAAGGCGGCTGATATCGGGACAGGCGCAGGCTTTCCCGGTATTCCCATAAAGATCATCAGGCCTGACATTGAGATGACGCTTGTAGAGCCTTCAAGAAAGAAGGCTGCGTTTCTCAGGAATATCGTAAGGGTGCTTGGGCTTAACGGTGTAACTGTCCTGCAAATGAGGGCTGAAGAGATGGGTGGGGATTTTCATAATTATTTTGATGTTATTGTCTCAAGGGCGACATTTAGTATAATGGATTATATAAATGCAGCCTCTCCTTATATCAGGCCGGGCGGTGTTATGATCGTGAGCAAGGGGCCGAATTATTCAGAAGAGCTTAAGGAGCATCCGGAATCCGGAAAGTTTATTAAAGATGTAAAAGAGTTTCTCCTCCCGCACGGAGGGGGCATCAGGAACCTGATCCTGATGAATTGCAAATAATATAATGCCTGAAGATAAAGATAACAAGATAAATCAGCTTGACACCCTCATCGAGATGGCTGCGCTCATCAACTCCACCCTTGACCCCGTCTCTATCAGGAAGAAGGCGATAGAGGCGGCCACCAAGCTGCTTAATGCAGAGGCCGGCAGCCTGCTTCTTTTAGACACTGAGACAGGAGAGCTCTTCTTTGAAGTCGCATTGGGCGAGAAGGGGGACAGGGTAAAATCGATAAGGCTTGCAAAAGGGCTCGGGGTCGCGGGCTGGGTGGCGGAGAATGAAGAGCCTGTTATCATAAATGACCTTTCTGCTGACCCGAGATTTTACAAGGGCGCTGATGAGAGCAGCGGCTTTATCACAAGGAATATGGTTTGCGTGCCTGTCCGTTCCAAAGAAAGGATCATAGGCGTGCTACAGGCGATCAACAAGAAGGAAGGGGTCTTTCTTGCCGATGATATGTCAATGCTCTACGCGCTTGCGAATCAGGTCGCTGTGGCGATAGAGAATGCCTTCCTTTACAGGGATTCCATAACCGACGGGCTTACAGGCCTGTACCACCACAAGTTCTTTGAGCTCAGGATGAATGAGGAAGTGGACCGCGCAAAGAGGTACAGGCACAATATGGTGCTTATTATGATAGATATTGATTTCTTCAAGAAGGTCAATGACACATACGGGCACCTTGCCGGTGACAGCGTGCTTCAGGGAGTAGCCGCGCTTCTGAAGAAAGGCACCAGGATGAGCGATATTGTTGCGCGTTACGGAGGTGAAGAGTTTGCCGCGATATTGCCTTATGTGTCTTACGAGAACGCGCTTGAGGTTGCCGAAAGGCTTCGAAGCGCGGTTGAGAAGCATGATTTCAACGGCATAAAGGTCACCATAAGCCTCGGCCTCGGTTATCTGGAATGGAAGCACCAGGATATTGAATACAGGGAGCTTATAGATTTTGCAGACAGGGCATTATATAAGGCAAAGAAGAATGGAAGAAACCGGATAGAGATAATTCTTGCAAAAAAAGAGGCTGATTGAGGATATGACAATTATCCTGTTTCAGGCCGATCGGCCGTTTCTTCTTTCCTTGTTTCCTTAAACATCTTGTTCAGGACCGTTTCAATCTGCTTATGGGTCATCCGGCCATCTTCAAAAAATATCCTGCCTATAACCCTGTGAGGCCGGGCTGAGAGGTCGTCTTCTATCTGTTTCGCGAGAGCCTCTTTTAACTGGTCCGGCGTTACAAATCCCATATCCACAGCTATCATGCCGAATCTCGGGCAGTACTTTTTTGAAATTTCCTTGTCTATGTCTTCGTTCATTCCGGTATTTTATATTCTGCCTATAGAGAAGTATTTGAAACCTGCTTTTCTGGCATTATCAGGTTCGTAAATATTCCTGAGGTCAAAGAAGAAGCTGCCTTTTGCCAGCTTCTTTATCTTGCTTAGGTCAAGATTTCTGAACTCGTTCCATTCCGTGACGATTACAACAGCGTCTGAACCCTTGACCGCGTTGTATGCGTCTTTACAATAAGTTATGTCAGGGAGAATATCTTTTGCGTCATTCATTGCAACAGGGTCGAAGGCCCTTATCTTTGCACCGGCCTTGATGAGTTTTTCAATGATGAATATCGCCGGCGCTTCTCTTATATCATTTGTATTCGGCTTGAAAGATAGCCCTAAAATGCATACTGTCTTGTTCTTCAAACTGCCCATAGCGGCCTTGATCTTTTTTACAGACCGCTCCTTCTGCTCTTCATTGGCATTTACAACAGACTTTATTATGCCGAGTTCAACATCATATTGTTTTGCTATCTGGAGGATGGCAAGCGTGTCCTTGGGAAAACAGGAGCCGCCGTATCCCGGGCCTGCATGAAGGAATTTCGGGCCTATACGCCTGTCAAGCCCCATCGCCTTTGCAACCGTCTGCACATTGGCTCCGACTGCTTCGCACAGTTTGCTCAGGTCGTTAATGAATGATATTTTGGTTGCGAGAAAGGCGTTTGAGGCGTACTTGATCAGCTCGGCTGTCTTGACCTCGGTCATGACTATCGGCACTTCGATGAGGTTCAGGGGTTTATAGAGGTCTTTCATTATCGCGGCCGCGCGATCGCTTGATGTGCCTATGACAACCCTGTTCGGCCTCATAAAGTCTTCTATGCCCGCCCCCTCCCTGAGGAATTCCGGGTTTGAGGCGATGTCAAAGTCTACGCTCTCTTTCAAGTGTTTCGAGATGATCTTATGGATCTTTTCTCCGGTGCCCACGGGAACGGTGCTTTTAGTGACGATCACCTTGTAGCTGTTGATGTGGTTTGATATCTCTCTTGCCACACCTTCCACATGACGCATATCTGCCGAGCCGTCGCCGCGCGGAGGCGTTCCTACCGCGATAAAAATTACCAGTGAGGACTCTACGGTTTTTGCTATAGATGAAGTAAAGCTGATGCGTTTTGCCTTTATGTTGTTGTGAAGCAGCTCTTCAAGGCCCGGTTCATAAAAGGGAACCTTTCCTTTCTTTAATTTGCTTATCTTTTTTTCGTCATTGTCAACGCAGGTAACATTAAACCCGAACTCTGCAAAACATGCCCCGGTTATTAACCCGACGTATCCTGTGCCTATAATGGCGATATTCATATCTTCCCCTCGGCCTCTTTAATTATCTTCCTGAATTTGGAATATTTTTTAAAAGTATAAACTGAATATAAACAGGCTAATATTATGCCATAAAGGCCGTCGAGCATTCCCAGCCGTAGAAAATACATCCTGATAAAAGTCGCCGGCGGCCTGAAGACAAGATCAAATAGAGAGGCTTTCCGCCTTTGTTTATAAAGCTCTTTTGCGGCAAGGCCGGAATACTTCTCCATCCTCTTCATGAAATCATCCACACCGCTGTAAGTGTAGTGTATTATGGGGTTCTCAAGGCGGGCTGTCTTTCCGCTGACCTTTATCGCCTCATGCACCTCTCTATCCTCGAACGCGCCTTTCTCACGTTTAAATAACCTCAATGTATAATCAGGCCACCATCCGCCGTGGCGTATCCATTTATTTGAAAAGAAGTTTTTGCGCGCGATGTAATATCCGTCTGCCGGAGCAGTGCCTGTCATCGTTCTCACTATCTCTGACTTAAGATCTTCTGATACGCGCTCATCAGCATCAAGGACAAGGATCCATGGATGCGTGGTCAGGCTGACGGCGGTGTTCTTCTGGGCTGAAAAACCCGCCCACTTTACACTATAAACCTTGTCGGTGTACTCTCTGCATATCTCCTGAGTCCTATCCGTGCTGAAAGAATCAACGACCACGATCTCATCAGCCCACTCCACGCTTTCAAGCGCGTCCCGGATATTCTCTTCTTCGTTATATGTGATTATGGCAACTGAAAGCATGAGTTATTTTATAAAATAATTCCTCGATTATTTTTGTCATTCCCGCTTGTCGGGAATCTTTTTTGATGCGGATTCCGGACGAGCCGGAATGACATCAAAAAACTATGATTAATTTATTGTTAATACGCACCTTCTGAAAGCTTTACTTTGAAATTCCCTGCCTTCGTCTGGATCTCTATCATCACAGGTATCCTTTTCTCGTCATCTGAAAGCCAGATATATACATCTCCTTTTTTAAGGAACAATCCCTCTGATCTAAACATTGGCTTTATCAGTATTGTATCAAACTCTCCGGCAGGCACGCGTATCTTCTCTTTCTTTATAACCTGCACCTCGGTCTTCCAGGTTTTTTTGTCTTCGAATATATCCAGGTATTCCGGCACCCCGACCTTCAAAGGCCGCTTTCTTAATTCGTAAAGCGCTGATAATGCGTCATACGCCTTGCCTTCCAGTTCGAACTCAACGGTCTCTTTGTCAAGGATATTTCTGTAAACAACCTTCTGTTTTCCGTCTTCGACAGGGACTTCAAAAGCGGTTGCCTTCTCCCTCCTGTGCCGTCCCTCCCGGATACTTATCGTGTAGCTTTTTGGAAATCCGTCACTGTAAAGGGTGCTCTGCGCGATATCATCGACCTTGTAGAATAATGATACAAATGAGGTGGATGTTTCATGTGACGTTATCCTGACCCCTTCTTCTGTATTTGCAAAATCCATAGTCGCCTTGCCCGCCTTGATCCCTGACCAATAGATATGGTAAACAAAATTTTCAGGCAGCCTTTGTCCTGCTTCAGAGGGCGGTGAATAGAAAAACAGGCAGGAGATGAAAATCAGACAAATCATGCTGAACCTTCCGGCAGTTATTTTCATAAGTATCTCCTTAATGCGTTATAGGCGGTTTCTACAGTTATCCCTTTCATGCAGACGAGGTCTTTGCATCTCCTTTTAAAACACGGGCTGCACTTTGCCGACGCCCTGAGCACATTAAGGTCTTTATTGTTCTGCCATCCGTACGGCCCGGTCTTTTCATAGTCCGTGGGGCCGAAGAAAGCGATGACCGGTTTATTCAAAGCGGCTGCGATATGCATCGGGCCTGAATCATTGCTCACAACGGCCCTGGCTCCGTCTATAAGCGCGATGAGTTCCTTCAGGTCTGTTTTGCCGCAGAGATCGATGATCTTTCCGGGAGATTCATCTTTTATCTCCTGAACTATCGCCATGTCTGAAAGGCTGCCGGTAATAACGACCGGCATATTTATTTTAGATATGAGAGAGGCAAAGTATTCAGGAGGCCATCGCTTGCTCATCCACCTTGCAGACGGGGCTATCAATACATATTCACTGCTGTCTTTCAATAGTTCCGTTATCTTGTCACGGGCTGAGCTGTTAACATAGAGCGGGAAGTCAATCTTCTTTACTGACGCGCCTATAGCCTTTGCAATGAGCAGATTTTTATCTACGGCGTGCACGGCGTTTTGTGCTGAAACCTTTTTGCCATAAAACAGGCTACTGCCTTCGCGGCCGTCGGCAAAGCCTATCTTTAAAGCCCCGGGCGTGAAATGCGTTATAAGGCCGCTCCTCAGCAGTCCCTGAAGGTCTGCTATGATCTCATAATATTTAGTGTTCAGTATTCTTTTAAACTTCCTGATCTCAATTATGGTTTTTGGAAGATTTTTTAAAGCCTTCATGGAGTCCTTGTCAAAGACTATCAGTTCGTTGATCAGAGGATTCCCCTCAAGCAGGCCCTTAAGATTTTTGCTCACCACCCAGTCGACTTGTGATTCAGGATAGGTGTCTTTCACAGCCTTTAAAAAGGGGAGGGCGTGAATAATGTCTCCCAAAGAGCTGGGCTTTATGATAAGTATCTTCATAACTTTCTCTTCTCTTCTTCCAATATCCAGTCAGCCGCTTGATTTATATCTGCGGCAACATAAGAAGCGATTGTGATTTCAGGAGCTTCTTTTGCTAATAAAATTCCTGTCACGCCTGTCTTTTTCCCGAGCAGAACATCCAGTTCTTTATCACCTATCATATATGATTTTTTCAGATTGATATTATGCTTCTGCCTCGCATTAAGCAGCATTAAAGGCTCGGGCTTTCTGCAATCGCACTTTTCATCAGGGTGATGAGGGCAATAGAAAAAGTCATCTATCCCAAGCTCTTTCTGAAGAAAGGCGTTGGATTCCATTAAAAAATTCTCATCCACAATTCCCCTTGCAATGCCTGACTGGTTTGTTATGCCGATAAGTTTGAAGCCGGCATCTTTCAGCCTCTTAATCCCCTCTCTTATATTCGGCAGTATGACAAGATCATCAAAGCTGTTGAGATAGTTTTTATCTTCTATAAGAGTGCCGTCCTTGTCCAGAAAGACCGCTCTTTCTTTCGGCAATATTTCTATGAGAGCGCTGAATACCTCATCGCCTGTTATCCCGGTCATGCACTTAAGATGTCCCTCAGGGCACTCTCTCTCAAGACATGGAGCGCATGGCAAATTACTTGTGATGATCTTATGCCCCTCTCCAAACGGGCCTGTTGCAGTAGAGTCGGTCGAGCCGAATATGGCGACGGTCGGCACAAGGAGAGCGGATGCCATATGCATAGGGCCGGAATCATTTGTTATGAATGCGTCGCACTCTGAGATAAGTGAAGCAAGCTGCCTGATATCTGTCTTGCCTGCCATTATCATGATATCTTTTGAATGGCCAGGGCAGAGACCAGCTATCTCATTGGCTATCTCTGTTTCAGAAGGGCCGCCGAATATTATCACCCTTCCGTTAAGTTCATCAACTATCCTTTTTATCACCTCTGCAAAGCTCTCAGGCATCCATCTTTTTGCAGAGCCGTAAGCAGCTCCGGGATTGATACCGATGATAGGAGAGTTCTGTATCTGAAGCGGCGAGCTGTTTATAAGTGACCTTGCCCATTCCCTTTCTTTGTCAGTCAGATATATATACGGATGAGTGAACCGGGCATCGATCCCGGCTTGATTCAGCAGGCCGAGGTAGTAATTTATCTGATGTTTCTTCAGGCTCTCTTTCTCAACCGGAATTGATTTAGTGAGCAGAAAACCTCTTGCGTCTCTTGCGTATCCGATACGTTCCGGTATCCCGGCAAGCCATGTTATAAGAGCCGCGTCAAAGGCGTTCTGAAGAAGTATCACCTTATCAAATCCCTTCTGCCTTAACTCTTTTGCAAGCCTGAATTTACCGGCAAGAGAGTCATATTCTTTTTCGTAAAGAATGATCTCATCTATGTCGCGGTTCTCTTTGAAAATATCCGCAACCCACGGTTTGACAAGCAGGCTTATATGAGCGTCAGGGAACTCATGCCGCACCGCGCTTATTGCAGGTATCGTAAGCACGGCATCACCGATCCAGTTGACCCCGCGGATAAGGATTCGTTTAATGTTTTCTGTAGGTTTGTTTGTCATTATGAAGGATATCAGAATTAACTAAGAATTCATTGAACATGGCTTTTATGCCTTATTGTTCTTTGGTGCTATTTTTTCAAGCTCTGATATTAAAGGCGGGATATCTTCGTTAATTGTTTTCCAGAGGATGTCGAGATTGATTTCAAAATACGCGTGGATCAGCCGGTTTCTCATGCCGATGATCTTATTCCAGGGGATCTGCGGCAATTCTCCCCTGCGTTCTACTGTTACATTTACGGCTGCTTCTCCAATAATCTCAATATCCTTCACAACGGCAAGAATCATCTGCCGGTTGGTATTAAGTGATTCTTTCGTTTGATCTTTTATAAATGAAATAGCTTCCTGTGCCGCCTCCAGCATATGCAGCAGACGCACGGAATCATCTTTTCGCATATTGAACCTTTGCGGAATCGACAACCTCTTGCCTGAAATAACGGCTTAATTCCTGCGGCGTTCTCAAGTCAACTTTGCGTCCGAGTATTTCTGAAAGCTCGATTTCTATTCCTGCCAGAGTGATAAAACCGGGGATGTGGTCAGGGTCGAATTCAACGAGAAAATCAATATCGCTGTCCGGGCCAAAATCGCCGTGGAGAATAGAACCAAAAAGCGACAATTTAGAGATATGATTTTTTTTGCAAAACTCCGCTATTTTTTCTTTCGGCAGATCAATATGCGCCTTTCCCATTATTCCACTACCTGATATTCCATTTGTTTTTATTGTATATCAACCTATCTGTTTTTTTCTAATCGGCTTCTTCGTTTTCCCACTCCATACTGTCACAAAATCTAACCCCGCGGATAAGGATTCGTTTAATATCTTCTTCCATGACTCAATTTGAACCGTCTGTGTATCCACAGCCATTCAGACGGATTTTCTTTGATATAGGCTTCAATGATTTTAGTAAATATCTGCGTATTGAATATTACATCATCTTCCTTGTTCTCTGTTATCCTGAGCGGTATCTCTCTATAGCATTTTATCCGGTGTCTTCCATTGCCGAGGTAATTGATAAATATCGGCATGACCGCTGCGCCTGTCTTCATGGCTAATAAGGCCGGGGTCTTCATGGCATGTACCTTTTCGCCGAAGAACTCTACAACAACAGCCTCGTTCTCTACAACGCTCTGGTCCATAAGAAGGCCGACAGAGCCGCCTTTTTTTAGGATAGCAAGTATCTCTTTCAGAGCGCCTTTTTTATTAATGACTTTATTGCCGTGTCTTGTTCTCAAGTGCTCAATGCATCTGTTCAGGTAGGGGTTATTGAGCGGCCTCGCAACTGCGGCGGAAGGCAGGGATTTCCATGCCTTTGCAAAAGAGGTGAGTTCCCAGTTGCCGCAATGGCCGGTAATGAGAATGACACCGCGTCCTTTTGCCATGGCCTCTTCATAAACTTCAATGCCCTCAAAGACGATGTCTTTCAGTATCGCTCTTCTTCCGAGCATGAGCATTGAGACCTCAGCTATCGACCTTCCGAGATTGATGAAGTGCTGCTTAACAATCTGTTGCGGAGGTTCTGTGATATTAAGGCCTCCGCTTACGGCTATCTCAATATTTTTCAGCGCGATCCTTCTCTTGTCTTTGAAGATGAGGAAGAGGCCGGAGCCTAAAAATTCTCCAAGCCGGGTTGATATCCTCCTCGGCAGCATTCCGAGGAGGAAGAGCGGAGCAAGTATTAAAAAAGTTTCAAGGAGCCAGATAAGGTGTTTGAACGCATTAGGCTTTTCAACTGCCGAACGCTCAGGCCTCATTTTGTGTCGGCAGTCTTTTTAGAGCTTTTTTTAGGCGCTTTCTTCTCAGGCTTGTCTTTCGATGCCTTTGAGAGTTCAAGGAGTTTTTCAGCCACAAGGAAGTTGACAGTTCCTTTGGGATATTTTCCGTCGGGCATTATCTCCCCGGCCGGCATCCCCATGAGTATCTCTATGCCGTCTTCAATATTGTCTATCGAGTAGATGTTGAACTTGCCGTCCATTACAGCCTGGAAGACCTCGTTCCTGACCATGAGGTTGATAAGGTTGCGCCTCGGGATGATAACACCCTGCTTTCCGGTAAGGCCGCTGACCTTGCAGAACTCAAAGAAGCCCTCAATCTTTTCATTGACTCCGCCGATGGGCTGGACCTCGCCGTGCTGGTTCATGGAGCCTGTTATTGCGATGGACTGGTTTATCGGAATGCCGGATATGCTGCTTAGGAGAGCATAGACCTCAGCGCACGTGGCGCTGTCTCCTTCTATGCCGCCGTAAAGCTGCTCGAAAGTAAGTGAGGCGGTCAGGCTGAGAGGGCGTTTGGTTGCGTATTTCCCGCCGAGATAAGCGGTCAGTATGAGGATCGCCTTTTCGTGTATCTTCCCGCTCATCTTTGTCTCACGCTCTATGTTTACGATGCCTGCTTTTCCCGCGTATGTCTTGGCCGTTATTCTCGAAGGCATGCCGAAGCTGTAATCGCCGAGGTCTAAGACCGCAAGCCCGTTGATCTGGCCGACGACCGAACCTTCCATATCGACAAGGATAGTGCCGTCCTTGATCGCCTCAAGTATCTTTCTCTGAACCTTGTCCGACCTGTAGATCCTCTCGTCAAGCGCCTTCTCAACATCTTCATATGTCACATGGCCGTTATTTCTCTTTTTGGCCCAGTAGGCTGCTTCTCTCAATATATCCGCTATCTCCGAGAATTTGGCAGAGAGCTTGTTCTTGTGTTCGGCAAGCCGTGAGCCGTGTTCAATGACCTTTGCGATAGCGCTCTGGTCAAAAGGATGCAGGTCTCTCTCCAGGCATTTTGTCTTTATGAAACTTGCGTACTTGAGGATGTTCTCTTTATTCCTCTCCATGCGGTTTTCATAATCTGCCTTTATCTTGAAGAGCTCCCGGTATTCTTCATCAAGGTTATAAAGCAGATAGTATATCCTGGGATTGCCCACCAGAATTACCTTGACGTCAAAGGGAACAGCCTGCGGCTTAAGCGTGACGGTCGAAACCTGGCGGTATTGTTCCCAGATGTCTTCAATTTTTATCTCTCTGTCCTTTATGGTCCTCTTCAGCGCGTCATAGGAAAAAATATTTTTCAGCAGGTCAAGGGCGTCAGTGACGAGATAGCCGCCGTTTGCCTTATGGAGCGCGCCCGGTTTGATCATTGTAAAATCAGTTACGGCAACGCCGTATTGAAGTTTATGCTCCACCCGTCCGAATAAATTCAGATATGTGGGATTTGTCTCTATGACTATCGGGGCGCCTTTGAGTTCGAGGTTATTGACAAGGACGTTGACCTGATATTTCATGAATGACGGCTCTGTCTTCGGCGGCTTCATGAAGCTGAATGCCTGCGGCTGCTCCTCCTGCGTTTTAAAATCCTCGTGATGTTCAAGTATGTCTTCCTGCACATCCTCAAGATAGCTTAATATCTTGCCATTCTCTTTGTAGGCTTCCTTCAGTTCGTCTATGCGATGGCCTACAGAGGAGAATACGGCCTGGCGTTCCAGGGCGGCTATCTTCTTCTTTACCTCGTTCTCTTCCGCCCTCACGAGCCTTATAACATCATCAAGCTTGTCCTGAAGTTCTTTTCCGATCTTGGCTATCTTCTTCTTTGCTTCTGCCTCGAGTTTCTCATACTCATCCTCTGTCAGGGCTTCTCCAGTCTTCTTGGTGGGCAGCAGGGCAAGGCCGCTTACGTTCTTCTGCAGGCTGAAGTCTTTCTTCTCAGCTTCCTTTTCCAACTCCGAGAAGAGTTCCTTCTGTTTTTCCTGAAATTCATGCAGGATGTTTGTCCTTTGCTTCTCATACTCTTTGGATTCGAATATCTTTGGTATCTCCTGCTGGAGGTCATTGATAAGTTCATCCATCCTCTTTTTGAAGGCGATGCCGGTCCCTGCCGGCAGATTCAGGATATTCGGAACATCGGGATTCTTGAAGTTGTATACGTAGCACCAGTCATCAGGAGTGGGCTCATCTTTTGCTTTTTCTTCCAGTATCTTCCTGATGGTGGTCATCTTTCCCGTGCCGCTCTCGCCGAGTATGTATATGTTGAATCCATGGCTGTTTATATCAAGGCCGAACTCCAGGGCGCTGAGGGCCCTCTCCTGGCCTATAGTCCCTTCCAGGGGCTTTACATCATCGGTTGTTTTGAAGGGCAGATCGGAAAGGTCGCAGCAGTTGCAGAGTTCTTCTCTTGTGACTTTTTTCAGCATAGATATCCTCCGGTTTAGATGCTGCTTATATATACAGCTTAAAAGATACAGCATTTTGATACAAGAGTTCAAGAAAAATAAGCAACTTTCGGACAGGCAGATTATGGACTAACTTCTCGGATGATATTTTTTGTGGATCTTTCTTAAGCGGTCAGGTGTGACCTTGGTGTATATCTGGGTTGTTGAGATGTCAGTGTGGCCGAGCATCTTCTGTAGAGCCCTGAGGTCTACTCCTCCATCAAGAAGATGGCTTGCAAAACAGTGCCTGAGCGTATGCGGCGACACTGCGCAGGAGAGGCCCTTGGAATACTTTTTTACCAACTGGAAGACTCTCTGTCTTGTCATGGGCATACCGCCTTTTCTGAGAAACAGAAAATTGCTGGTTCTTTTGTTGAGGATCTCTGGCCTTAACTCTTCGATATATTTTTTTATCGTCCCGAGAGTATATTCATTGACCGGCACGACCCTTTCCTTGGACCCTTTGCCCATGATTGTGATGAAACCTGCCTCGAAATTTATGTCCCTGATCCTGATATTGACCAATTCACTTACACGAAGGCCTGAGGAATAAAAGATCTCAAGGATCGCGCTGTCTCTTAGGGAATATTTACCTTCAGGCCTGCTTAACAGCGTCTCGACATCTTCTATGCCAAGAACCTTAGGGATACGTTTCCAGCCTTTTGGTGTTGAGCGGTTCTCAACAGGGTCTTCAGTGATCATCCCCTCCATCAGCATGAACTTGCAAAGGCCTCTGATCGAAGCTAAGTGCCTTGCGCGTGTTGCCGATCCCTTGCCTGAATCGTTCTGATGGTTTAAATAAGAGTCAATATCTTTTTTGCTGAACCTTGCAATGCTGCTTCCGTTCTTATCGAGATAGGCGGAAAATTGCCTGATATCTCTTTCGTATGCCTCTAATGTATTTTGCGACAGCCCCTTTTCAACCGTCAGGTAATTTATAAATCTTTGGACAGGATCAACCATTTTTCAGAATACAGGATTTATGATTTTGCATGCAAGGTGCAAGACTATAAATTTTCAGGCTCAGACCGGCCTCTCAGGCTTAAGCCTGTATCCTTGGCTCCAATCGTGGGATAGGAATTTGTCCACATGTAGTGGGGCTTAATTAGCCAGACCACAAAATATAGCATCTATATAAAAATAATCATTTTTCTCTTGACAAGTATTATTAATATAAATATACTGGTGGTATTAAGTGGAGGGAAGTGGTGGGAGACGTGTCTAGTTTCTTGGGAAAATATTATAACACGCTGGATCCGAAGGGAAGGATAATCATCCCCGCGCCTTTTCGTGAGATCCTCTCGTCTGCCAAAAATACCAAGCTGATAATTGCAAACGATGCGTTCGACCACTGTCTCTGTGCTTATCCGGTGGAAGAGTGGGGCAATCTGGTAAACAGGGTAAAAGATAAACCGCAGACAATGGACTCGGTGAAGTACTTCATGCGCAGGGTCGTGGGCTCTGCCGTTGAGTGTGAACTTGACAAGCAGGGCAGGATACAGATCCCGTCTGCCTTGCGTGTAGATGCGGGGCTCAGCAGTGAAGTTGTTGTTATGGGACAGGGCAGCAAGATAGAGATATGGGAAAAGAATGCGCTTGAAGTGGTTGCCGACCCGGCGAAGATAGACACAAAGGCATTCAAGGAAGAGCTTTCAGGCCTTGGAATATAAATGGCTATCACTCATGTCCCGGTCATGCCGGGGGAGGTTTTAGAGGCATTGAACATAAAAGATTCAGGAATATACGTGGATGCGACAGTCGGACTTGGCGGGCATGCCGAGTTGATTTTAAATAATGCAAAAGTGGGCGCTTTGATAGGGATCGACAGAGACGAGGCGGCGATTGAGTCAGCGAGGGAGAGGCTGAAGGACTTCACGAATGTTTACTTTGCAAAAGAGAGTTTTTCAAACATAAAGGCCGCGGTCAGCAGCCTTGGTTACGGGGCGGTTGACGGCATACTGCTTGATATCGGGGTCTCTACCATGCAGCTTAAGGCCGATGGCAGGGGCTTCAGCTTTATGAAAGATGAGCCTCTTGATATGAGAATGGACAAGAGCCAGAAACTTTCTGCCAAAGAGGTCGTCAACAGCTACCACGAAAAGGATCTGGCGGATTTGATCTTTGTTTTCGGAGAAGAGAGGTTCAGCAGAAGGATCGCAAAGGCGATAGTTAATGAGAGAAGGAAGAAGCGTATCGAGACCTGCAGTGAACTGGCTGCAATAATAGAAAATTCGCTCAAAGGCAGAGGCAGGATACACCCTGCCACAAAGACTTTTCAGGCTCTCAGGATCGAGGTAAATAAAGAGCTTGATGAGCTTTCAGCCGGAATAAGTTCAGGAGCGGATATGCTCAATCCCGGCGGAAGGCTCTGCGTTCTCTCCTATCATTCGCTTGAGGACAGGATCGTAAAGAACGCGTTCAAGAAACTGGCAAATGATGGCATATTCCATATCATCACAAGAAAACCTCTTGTCGCAAGCCGGCAGGAGATAAGATCAAACCCTCCATCAAGGAGTGCAAAACTCAGGGTAGCGGAGAGGATATGACGACAAGAAGATCAAAGAAGAAAAAATGGACGCTTCTGAAGTTCAGCCTTTTCATTTATTTTGTTGCAGGGTTATTTACTCTCATATGGTTCAGGACCCAGGTTGTTTCTCTTGAGTATGAGCTCGGGTCGCTGAATCAGCAGAAGACGAGCCTTATGCGCGAACAGAAGCTTGTCACCGCCAACAGGGCGAATTTCTATTCGGCCCAGAATATCGAAGCGACGGCGGTCAATGTTCTCGGCATGAGTCCTCCGGACAGAAAGAACATCTTCTATGTAGGCAGAACAGAAGAGGCAGGCCTTTATAAAGTGGCTATGGAAAAACCATAACCATTGGTTTTATTAATATTGCAGAAGTCAGCGGTCAGTTACTGCGGGTACGGAATGAGAGACACGGCATCAACAAACATGTAGAAGCAAGCGGGTGTTTGTAGAGGATGATATCTGATTCCTATCCCTGAGGCCTTAATATTCCGGTATAGGAAATGGTTAATAACAGAAGAAAGAGAAATGACGACACCAGAAAGCTGTGGGATGAAGACCCTGAAATTCCGCAGCTTCAAAAGTCCAGGAAGAGGGCCTTCATTCTGGCAACCTTCATTGTTTTCAGTTTTTTCATAATATCCATCCGCCTTTTTGACCTTATGGTACTGCAGCATGAATCGTTGTCCAAAAAGGCGAGACAGCAATATCTGAGGTCCAAGACATTAAAGCCCCAGAGAGGGGTTATATGGGACAGGAACACGAAGGAGATGGCGATCAATATTGAGACCGACTCTCTGTTCGCGGTCCCGTCTGAAGTAGATGATATAGCGGCGCTTTCATCAAAGCTTGCCCCTGTCATAAAGGTCTCAGCCAATGATCTCAATACAACTTTCATCGCAAAGAAAGATAAGGATTTTGTCTGGCTTTTAAGAAAGATGGATGAAGAGACTTCCCGCAATGTCAGTTCCCTGAAGGCCAGAGAAAGGTTGATAAAGGAGATCGGCCTGGTGACAGAGACAAAGCGCTATTACCCTAAAGGGCAGACCGCCTCTCATCTCCTGGGCTATACGAATATTGACAATAAAGGCATCTCCGGCCTTGAACTCACATATGATGAATATATGAGGGGCGAGGAGAAGAAGGTCTCAGGCGGCAGAGACGCGCGAGGCAATAAACTTTCACAGGGGTTGGAGGACAGCTTATCCGGGAACAGCATATTGCTTACCATTGATGAGGGCCTTCAGTATATCGTTGAGCGGGAGTTATCAAGGGCCATGACAGATTGGCAGGCGGCGGCGGCGGTAGCGATCATGATGAACCCGATGACAGGCGAGATACTCGCAATGGCCAACAGGCCTGCTTACGACCCGAACTTTCCCAAGGAATCGACAGATTCTGAAAGGCGAAACAGGGGGGTCACAGACATGTATGAGCCCGGATCCACCTTGAAGGCTGTTCTTGCTTCTGCCGCTTTTGAGGAAGGCGCGGTGAAGCTGGATCAGCAGTTCGATTGTTCAAGAGGATTTATCGTGGTCGGCGGCAAGCCGATAAAAGATGTGCACAGAAATGGCGTGCTTACCTTTCAGAATGTCATAAAGAAATCATCGAATGTCGGGTCGATCCAGATAGGGATGAGGCTTGGAAAGGAAAAATATTACAGCTATCTGAAGAAGTTTGGATTCGGCGACAAGAGCGGCATAGATATGCCGGGAGAGGCAGGCGGAATGCTCAGGGCGCCGGCTAAATGGTCCGGCACTTCCATCGGCGCGATTTCAATAGGGCAGGAGATAGGTGTAACGCCCCTTCAGCTTGTCAGGGCTTATTCGGCAATCGCAAACGGCGGGTTTCTCATGAAGCCGTATATAGTATCCGAGATAATCTCCGATACGGGAGAGGTCATTAAAAAAAATGATCCTGTAATAGTAGAGAGGGTGATATCGGCCCGTACGGCAGGGGTTATCACAGACATTCTAAAAGGGGTCACTGAAGAAGGGGGCACCGGCAAGAACGCCGAGATCACAGGCAACCTGGTCGCAGGAAAGACAGGCACGGCGCAGAAGGTCGACCCTGATACCGGAAGGTATTCCAAGGACAAGTTCATCAGCTCATTTGTCGGGTTTGCTCCGGCAGATAAACCTGAGATAGCTCTTGTAGTAGTCGTTTATGAACCTAAAGGCGCTACTTACGGCGGGGTGGTGGCTGCCCCTGTTTTCAAGAGGATAGTTGAGAACGCGTTTGCTTATCTTAATATCCCGATGGAAAGCGATAAGAACCACATACTTCTTGTCAAGAGTTCCCGTTAGAAAACCGCTGTCTCTAACGGAATTTGAAAATATTTTTCTAACGGGATAAATGATAATAGCGGATTTATTACAAGGACTGGAGATAAAGGAGAGAGAGGGCCCGTTAGATACCGAGATCATGGGGATAGCCTATGATTCCAGGTCAGCAGACAAAGGTTTTTTATTCGTGGCGATAAAGGGCCTCTCTTTCAATGGCGACGATTTTATAAAAGACGCGATAAACAGGGGTGCAGCAGCGGTAATAACTGAAAGGCCTATTGCAGATATGTATGCTTCATATCCGCCTTCTCTGCTGAGCGGAGTGACCTGTATCGAGGTCCATGACAGCAGAAGCGCGCTGGCTTCAATATCCGCGCGGTTTTACAGAGAGCCTTCAAAAAGTATCTCTCTTATAGGCATAACCGGCACGAACGGAAAGACAACTACAAGTTATATAACAAAAAGCATAATCGAAGCCTGTGGCAAAAAGGCAGGCCTGCTCGGCACAATCCAGTACATAGCCGGCGAGACAAAAAAGGCGGAGCGGACCACGCCTGAGTCTTTAGACCTGCAGAGATATCTCAGGGAGATGCTGGATAACGGTATGGAATACGCGGTGATAGAGGTCTCTTCGCACGCGCTTGCCCTTCAGAGGGTTGAACAATGTGTCTTTAAAGCTGCGGCATTTACAAATTTTACACAGGATCATCTTGATTTTCATGGTTCAATGGATAACTACTTTCTCGCGAAAGACAAGCTCTTTAATTACCTTGATGAAGAAGGCACGGCAGTGCTTAACTGGGACGACCCCGCGGTAAGGGAGGTTGAGGAAAGGCTGAACTGTAATATTGTTACATGCGGCCTTCTGGAAGGCGCAACCATAAGGGCGGAGAATATTGATGACAGCGCCGGCCTCTCTTTTGACCTGATCACACCGGGAGGCAGGTTCAGGGCCGGGTCTGAATTTATCGGACGCTTCAATGTCTATAACATCCTGATCTCTGCGGGCATAGCATACGCGCTCGGCATAGGAGAAGATGCCATACTCAAAGGTATTGCTGAAGCAAGGCCGGTCAGCGGCCGCTTTGAGAGGGTTGATGAAGGCCAGGATTTTTTATGCATTGTTGATTATGCCCATACTGATGACGCGCTGAAGGCTGTGATAAATGAGGCAAGGATGATAACAAAGGGGAGGGTCATAACACTCTTCGGGTGCGGCGGCGACAGGGACAGGACAAAGAGAGAGCTTATGGGCGATGCGGCCTCAGAGTTGAGTGACCTTGTTATCGTGACCTCTGACAATCCGAGAACTGAAGGCCCGCTTCAAATAATCAGCGATATTGTTAAAGGCATTAAAAAGAAGAACCATATGGAAGTGCCTGACAGGACTGAGGCTATAAACAAGGCTGTCTCCATGGCAGAGGCCGGTGATGTGCTGCTTATCGCAGGCAAGGGGCATGAGGATTATCAGGAGATAAGCGGCATACGCTATCCTTTCAGCGATAAGGAAGTATTGAGAGAGGCTTTGAAAAATATAAAAGAAAAAAAGTAACGAACTCGTAAAAAGTTGTCATTCTGGCTTGTCCAGAATCTGTTTTCGAAAGTTTTCGGGGATTGCAAGAAAGATTCTGGACAAGCCAGAATGACAGAAATATGGAATTGTAATTTATATAAAATGGAAGGATTGACAGTGGAAAAGGTCATAGAGGCGACAGAAGGAAGGCTCATAGCAGGAGACGGCGGAGCCTTCACCGGTGTATCAATTGATACACGCACGATCAAAGAGGGAGATCTCTTTTTTGCCATAAGGGGCGATAGGTTTGACGGCCATGACTTTCTAAAAGATGCGTTCAGCAGGTGCATGGGCGCTGTAGTGGATACCGAACCATTATCGATCCCTGAAAGCAAAGCCGTTGTGCATGTGGGCGACACCTTAAAGGCGCTGCAGGACCTGGCGCACTTTATAAGGAAAGAGCGGGATATACCTGTTATAGCAATAACAGGCAGTAACGGCAAGACGACCACAAAAGAGATGACATATGCGATCCTTTCACAAAGGTACAGGGTCTTAAAGAATGAGGGCAACCTTAACAACCATATCGGCCTGCCGCTCACGCTTACGAGGCTTGCAAAGGACGATGACGCGGCTGTGCTGGAGTTGGGCATGAACGCCCCTGGAGAGATAAGGAGGCTGTGCGAGATATCCCTTCCGACACATGGTGTTGTGACAAATATAGGCACCGCGCATCTCGGCATGTTAGGCAGCAGGGAGGCGATAAGGAGCGCAAAGCTTGAGATACTGCCCGGGCTTGGAGTTGCGGTGCTGAATGCGGATGATGATCTTTTAATGTCAGGCATAAAGGGATTTAAAGGGGAGGTAATCACCTTCGCAATAAAGAAGGACGCGCATGTGACGGCAAAGGATCTTCGCCTGACAGAAGATGGAAGCGCTTTTACGCTCTGCATAAAGGATAAAGGCAGTGTAGGGATCGCACTGAAAGTTCACGGCATCTTTAATGTTTATAACGCGCTTGCGGCTGCTGCTGTATCTTCTTCGCTCGGCATACCGCTTTCAGCTGTAAAGCCAGCGCTTGAGAATTACAGGCCGTTCTCCATGAGGTTTGAGGTCATGAAGTTCGGGGAGATAACATTGATCAATGACGCATACAACGCTAACCCGGCCTCAATGAAAGAATCATTAAAAGAGATGGCAGCAATGGGTGATGGAAGCAGGCTTGTAGCTGTGCTTGGTGATATGTTTGAGCTCGGCGATTTCTCTGAAGTTGCCCACAGGGAGCTCGGGAATACGCTTTCTGAAATGGGCATAGATGTATTTGCAGCTGTAGGAGAATTGATGAATTTTGCCGCTGATGAATATATAAAAGCAAGAGGAGAAAAACCGTCCCTTGTTTACAGGTTCAGCAGCTCCGGCGAGGCTGGTGAGAATATCATGGATATTCTAAAACCGGGAGATACTGTTTTATTCAAGGGGTCGCGTTCGATGAAATTAGAGAACGCCATAAGAGGTGTCAGGCATGCTGTATAAATTACTTTATTCATTGAGTGAATATTATTCACCGTTAAATGTCTTCAGGTACATTACATTCAGGACCGCGCTTGCGATCATTACGTCTCTGACAATATGTTTTATCTTTGCCCCATGGCTTATAGGAAAGCTGAAGAAGCTGCATTATACCCAGTATGTGAGGGATGACGGCCCCAAGACTCACCTCGGCAAGACAGGCACCCCTACAATGGGCGGCATTCTTATAATCTTATCGGTCGTCGTCAGTGTTCTGCTCTGGGCTGACCTGAGCAACAAGTACATACTCATAATGCTCCTTTCGATCCTCGGCTTCGGCATTATCGGACTGGTTGATGATTACATCAAGCTGATGAAGGCGAATTCAAGAGGCCTGAGCGCATGGTATAAATTCAGCGCGCAGATAGTGCTTGCGCTTCTGATAGGGATGGTCTTTTACTACAACCCTCAAGACCCGAATATAACAAAACTGAGCATACCCTTCTTTAAGAACTGGCTCATTGACCTCGGATGGTTCTATATACCTTTTGCCATACTTGTAATTGTCGGGTCATCCAACGCTGTTAACCTGACAGACGGGATTGACGGACTTGCTATCGGGCTTGTCGGGATCGCGACCCTTGCAAACGGGGCGCTTGTGTATATCTCAGGCCATGCGGGATTTTCAGAATACCTTCATCTTCTTTTCCTTCCCGGCACGGGTGAGCTTACAGTATTCTGCGGCGCGCTCTTCGGCGCCTCGCTCGGTTTTCTCTGGTATAACAGCTATCCGGCAGAGGTCTTTATGGGCGATGTGGGCTCGTTAGGATTGGGCGGCGCGTTAGGGACGCTTGCGGTCATTACAAAACATGAGATCGTTCTTGCGATCGTCGGCGGGATATTTGTTATAGAGACATTTTCAGTGATAATACAGGTCGCGTCATTCAAGCTGACAGGCAAACGCGTCTTTAAGATGGCGCCCATTCACCATCATTTTGAACTTAAAGGCTGGCCCGAGCCCAAGGTCATTGTAAGGTTCTGGATAGTCGGCATCATACTTGCGCTCCTGAGTTTAACGACATTGAAGGTCAGATGATAACTGAGAAGATGGAGGTCACAATTGACAGCCTGAAAGGCAAGAATGTCCTGGTCGTCGGGCTTGCGAGGAGCGGCACAGGCGCGGCAAACCTGCTTTCATTTTTTGGCGCGAATGTGACGGTCACAGACACAAGGCCGCAGAGTTCACTTGAAGGCGAGATGAAAAGGCTGTCGCAGCCTGTTAAGGCTATAACAGGCGGAAATCCCGAGGAGGCGTTCCTGAGCGCTGACCTGATAGTCGTGAGCCCCGGCGTACCGATGAAGATATCTCCCATAGTTAATGCGATGAAGAGAGGGGTTCCGGTAATAGGCGAGCTTGAGCTTGCCTATGAAATAATAAAAAGTCATAAGTCCAAAGTTAAGGGTCAATCACCTGGTATCATCGGGATAACAGGCACGAACGGCAAATCAACCACGACAACGCTGATAGACCTTATGCTGAAGGAATCGGGGTTTCATACAATGCTCGGCGGCAATATAGGCGCAGCCCTGACAGAGGAGATATATAAGCTGGCATCAGCCACTTCATTCCTGAGCGATATTGATCTTATAGTTGCCGAGATATCGAGCTTTCAGCTTGAGTCTATAAAAGAGTTCAGGCCTGATGTAGCGCTGATAATGAACATAACACCCGACCATCTTGACCGTTATGATACGCTCAGCGGCTATGCAGAAGCCAAGGAAAGGATATTCGAGAACCAGGGGGAAGGCGATTATCTGATACTTAACGCGGATGACCCTCTGCTCGGAAAGATCGAGAGCGAAAAGCTGATGTCAAAAAATGAAAGGCCTGCAGTTTTATATTTCAGCCTCAGGGATGAGGTCGCTGGGATTTATTTTAAAGACGGAACTGTTTATTATAATCTGCCGGCAAAATTATCAGCCGTGCTTCATCCTTCCATAGGAGCAGGCAGGTCACAGTTGATAAGTGTCAGCAAGATGAAGATACAAGGCACTCATAATCTTGAGAATGCCATGGCTGCGTCTCTGGCAGCGATCTTATCGGGTGCTTCCGCAGATGCGGTCAGGAATGTGCTTACAAATTTCACAGGGCTTGAGCACAGGAACGAGGCCGTGCGTTTCCTTAACGGCATAACTTTTATCAATGATTCAAAGGGCACAAATGTCGGCGCTGTTGAAAAGTCACTTGAAAATTTCGGGAGAGTGATACTTATAATGGGCGGCAGGGACAAGGGCGGCGATTTTACCGCGTTAAGGGATCTCGTAAAAAAGAAGGTAAAGCTCCTTGTGCTTCTCGGAGAGGCGAAAGAGAAGATAGCAGAGAGCCTGGGAGATATCGTACCCGTCGAGTATGCCGAAGACATGAAGTCTGCTGTTGAGCTCTCTGTATCAAGGGCATCTGAAGGCGATACCGTGCTTCTCTCTCCCGGATGCACGAGTTTTGATATGTTCAGGGATTTTGAAGACCGGGGCAGAATTTTTAAGGAAGCAGTAAACGCGATACGGAGTTCATAGGCGGATATGATAAACAGCAGATACATGAGTTCAACAAATTCAAAAAACATCTTTATCCCGGTAATCGCCCTTATCTTCATAGGCGTAGTGATGGTTTACAGTTCGACCGCGCTGCTGTCTGTTAATAAGTACGGCACAGGGTTTCATTATCTGTGGAGCCACCTCTTTACCGTCTTTATCGGTTTCGTGGCCATGCTCATAGTCTCAAGGCTCGATTATCAGAAGCTCAGGCCGCTCGGCACAGTTATGCTTGCGGTCTCTTTTATCCTCCTTCTGGCCGTCTTTCTGCCGGGCATCGGCCTGACGGCAAACGGTGCGAGAAGATGGATAAGGTTATGGCCCACGACCTTCCAGCCATCTGAGCTTGCCAAGATAGCCATGGTTCTCTTTCTTGCGGATTATATGGATAAGAACAAGCACAGGATGAAGAATCTGGTGCACGGGTTTCTCATTCCCATTGCGATCATGCTGACATTTCAGCTTGCGATCATCTTCCAGCCTGACTTCGGCGCTGTAATGAGCCTCGGCATACTTACTGTCGGACTCCTCTTTCTGGGAGGCGTCACACTAAGGCCGCTGTTTGCCATTATTCTCGTGGCTCTGCCCGGAATCTTTATGCTCGTAAAATTCTTTCCTTACAGGTGGAAGAGGGTGACATGCTTTCTCGACCCCTGGCAGGACTCTCTGGGGTGCGGCTTTCAGCTTGTGCAGTCATTCATAGCATTCGGCAACGGTTACGTCACAGGGGTTGGCATCGGCAGCGGCAGGCAGAAGCTCGCTTTTCTGCCTGAGATACATACGGATTTTATTTTTTCGCTTATTGGCGAAGAGCTTGGCTTTTTGGGGGTTGTTGCGGTGATAGGATTATTCCTGTGGCTTTTGATAAAGGGGATAATGGTCGCACTGGAGACGGATGACCCGTTCAGCCACTACCTCGCGCTCGGGCTGACCTTGATGATAGGCAGCCAGGTGATAATAAACCTGGCTGTGACCATCGGCCTTGCTCCTACAAAGGGGCTGCCTTTGCCGCTTATAAGTTACGGCGGCTCTTCGCTGCTGATAAACATGATAGCCATAGGCATACTCCTGAACATATCAGGAAGGAACGACAGAATGAAGATGGAGAGAAGGGGCCGGCCGGATGTTCAGGCAGCCCATGTTTCTCAGAGAAGAGGCAGATGAGGATAGTTATCGCAGGAGGCGGCACAGGCGGGCATCTCTTTCCCGGCCTTGCGGTTGCCAAGGCTCTGAAGAAGATACCAAGCACTGATGTTGTATTTGTCGGCACAACAAAGGGCATTGAGAATAAGATAATACCCAAAGCAGGCTTTGACCTGAGGTTCATCAGGTCAGAAGGACTGGTGGGAAAAGGGATTTTTGGAACACTGAGATCAGCTATGAATATCCCGCACTCGTTCAGGGATTCCTTTGAGATACTGAAGGATATAAAGCCGGACCTTGCTTTCGGCGTAGGCGGTTACTCGTCAGGGCCTTTGATAATGAGCGCGGTATGGATGAAGATACCGACGATGATACATGAGCAGAACACAGTGCCCGGACTAACAAACAGGATATTAGGTAAATATGTGGATACGGTAGCTGTTACATATCATGAATCAATATCCTCTTTCCCGAGTGAAAAGACGTTCCTTACCGGAAACCCCGTAAGAGAGGAGATACTGCACGGCGACAGGGAGAGGGGGTATGAGAGGTTCTCTCTTGATAAAGGCCTCTTTACCATCTTTGTATTCGGCGGCAGTTCGGGCGCGAGGCATATCAATAAAGCCGTGACCGAGGCGCTGAGGTATCTTGATGCGTATAAAGATAAGGTGCAGTTTCTGCATCAGACCGGGGAGGCTGACCTTGTGCCTGTAAGAGAGACATATCTGTCTATGGGCTTTAAGGGGACGGTTATATCTTTTGCGCATGAGATGGCAGACGCGTATGCGGTCTCCGACCTTATTATTTCAAGAGCAGGCGCGACCACGCTTGCAGAGCTGGCGGCATGCGGAAAGGCTGCGATACTTGTTCCTTACCCGTTCGCGGCAGGCAAGCATCAGGAGTCAAATGCCAGAAAGCTTCTGGATATGGGAGCGGCGCAGATGATAATTGACGAGGATCTCAACGGCAAGACGCTTGCCGATATGATCATCCATCTGCTGGAGAGCCCTGATGCTATCGGCGAGATGGAGAGGACGATAATTTCGCTTGGAGAGCCGGATGCAGTGAAGAAGATAATAGAGCATATGATGGGGCTGATAAAAAAATGAGATCACAACTTTAATAATTAAAGTCATTCCGGCTTGTCCGGAATCTTGCCTTTATAAGAAAAAAGAATGATTCCGGACAAGCCGGAATGACAACTGATACGGGATATAAAGCATGTATAAACGTTTTGAGAGGATACATTTTGTAGGCATAGGCGGCGTGGGCATGAGCGGGATCGCAGAGGTGCTTAACAACCTCGGCTATGAGGTCACAGGCTCTGACCTGAAAGGTTCTGAGACGACCCGCAGGCTAGAGAGCCTGGGTATACATATTAATGTCGGCCATAATGCCGGGAACATAAGGGACGCGCACGTTGTTGTCATCTCTTCCGCAGTCTCGCCAACTAATCCCGAGGTCATTGCCGCAAGGGAGCGCGCCATACCTGTTATTCCGAGGGCAGAGATGCTTGCCGAGCTCGCAAGGCTCAAATACGGTGTTCTGATAGCAGGAGCGCACGGCAAGACGACAGTCACCTCGCTCGTAGCAAGCGTGCTTGCGTCCGGCGGGCTTGACCCTACCGTTGTTATAGGCGGCAAACTGAAGGGGCTGGGGAGCAACGCAAAGCTTGGTCAGGGAGACTTTCTTGTGGCAGAGGCTGACGAGAGCGACGGCTCTTTCCTGAAGCTCAGTCCGACCATAGGAGTTGTCACGAATATAGACCGGGAGCACATGGACTTTTACAAAGATATGACAGAGCTTACGACAGCATTCCTCTCATTCATAAACAAGGTGCCTTTTTACGGGCTGAATATTCTGTGCGGAGACAATGCGTATATCAAAGACCTGCTGCCTAAGGTGCAGAGGAGGTTCATAACATACGGCATAAGCTCGGGGCTGGATCTCACGGCGCGCAATATCGGGACACACGGGTTCAGGACAAGGTTCGAGGCGGTTCTGAACGGCGAGTCCATAGGTATCTTTGATGTGCCTCTTATCGGGAACCATAATGTATCAAACTGCCTTGCCGCGATAGCTGTCGCAAATGAACTTGAGATCCCTATGGATACGGTAAAAGAATCGCTCGGAGAGTTCAGCGGCGTAAAGAGAAGGTT
This sequence comes from Nitrospirota bacterium, assembly GCA_016207885.1. Lineage (NCBI taxonomy): Bacteria > Pseudomonadati > Nitrospirota > Nitrospirota bacterium. The sequence goes on from JACQZE010000023.1 coordinate 105,578, forward strand.
TGAGCAGAAGGGCGAGGTATCCGGCATCAGGGTGATAGATGATTACGGCCATCACCCGGAAGAGATAAAGGCGACCTTAAAGGCGATAAAAGAGGCGATGATCAATGCCAAAGACAAAGGCAGGCTCGTCGTGCTTTTTCAGCCGCACAGGTATTCAAGGACACGGGACCTGCTCCAGGAGTTTGCAGGCGCGTTCGCATATGCCGACAAGGTGATGATGATGGATATCTATCCCGCGGGAGAGAAGCCCATTGAAGGCGTTAACTCAGAGGCGCTTTGCACCCGCATAAAAGACGCAGGAAAAGATATTGACCATATAAATAAGAAAGATGAAGCATTAGGCCGCCTCTCTGAAGAACTAAGGGCAGGCGATATTTTATTAACACTCGGCGCGGGCGATGTATGGAAGCTGGGCGAAGAGTTCCTGAGGCTGAAGATTTGAAAGGACAGGCTGCAGATGAAGACAGCGGATTCAGCGGCAGGATGGAGAAGTTCTCAGCCAGGATAATGGAGACTGTCAGGGGAGAGATAATGATGAATGAAGCATTGTCAAAACATACCTCTTTAAAGATAGGCGGCCCTGTTTCGATGCTGGTATTTCCGGAAGACCCGATGTCGCTGAAGAACATACTGACAGCGGCGCAGGAAGAGGCAGTGCCTGTATTTTTTATAGGCGCGGGTACGAACCTGCTTGTAAAGGACGGCGGGCTTGACGGCATAGCGGTATCATTGGATGCATTCAATCAGGTCTGCGTAGCAGAAGATACTGATGAGAATGTTACACTCTTTGCCGGCGCAGGAGTATCGCTTGGCAAGCTGATAAATTTTACAAAAGAAAAAGGATACTCAGGCATAGAGGCGCTTGCAGGAATACCCGGCTCATTAGGAGGAGCTGTCTATATGAACGCAGGCTCATTCGGTGTTGAGATAAAAGATGTTATAGTCTCCATCGCGATAATGAACAGGTACGGCAAGATAGCTATTCTCAAGATAGAGAACCTGAGGTTTTCATACAGGAACTCAAATCTTCCGGCAGGGCTTGCCATACTGAGCGCTAATATTAAGTTAAAGAAGGGAACGCCTGAAGAGGTCGATGCCAAAGTGAATGAATGCCTGAGGAAGAAGAGGGAGACACAACCGCTTGGAGCGCCTTCGGCAGGATGTGTATTTAAGAACCTTGAAGGCCAGAGCGCCGGAAGGCTGATAGAGCTCGCGGGATGCAAGGGCATGAGGGCAGGCGATGCTGAGGTGAGCGGGCTGCACGCAAATTATCTGATAAACAGAGGGAGCGCCACGAGCAAAGATTTCATCGCGCTTATGGATATGGTGAGGGAAAAGGTGCAGGAGCACAGCGGCATCACGCTTGAACCTGAGATAAAGATAATAGGGAAAAACTGAAAGTTGAAAACAGGACAATTAATTAGATAAATGCTGTCATTCTCGCAAGCGAAGCGCGTCGGGAATCTAAATTACAGACGATTCCGGACAAGCCGGAATGACAAGAAATATTGATTAATAATAAAACATGAAAGGCGGAAATTTATAATGACAAAGAAGCCGGTTACAACGAAGAAGATAGGGGTATTGATGGGAGGGTTTTCATCCGAGCGCGAGATCTCGATGCGCACCGGGCTTGCGGTGTATCAATCCCTTCAGGAGCTTGGATACGCTTGCGTGCCTGTTGATGTCAACAGGGATATAGCTGCTGTGCTTAAAAAGGATAAGATCAAACTCGCCTTTCTCGCGCTTCACGGCGGCATAGGAGAGAACGGCGCCATACAGGGGATGCTCGAAGTGCTGGGGATACCTTATACAGGTTCGGGAGTTCTCGCCTCTGCGCTTGCCATGGATAAGGAGGCGTCAAAAAAGATATTCATGCATCACGGCCTTCCTGTTGCTGAATTTATGGCTCTCGGAATTCCAAAGGGAAAGAAGGGCAAGTCAGCCTCTGAGCCGCCCAAGATAGGATTCCCGCTGCCGTGGGTCGTGAAGCCTGCTTCAGAAGGCTCAAGCATAGGCGTGGCCATAGTTAAGGAAGAAGCGCAGCTCATGCCCGCGGTGCAGAAGGCGTTTGCCCTCGGCGACAGGGTTCTGATAGAGAGGTTCATAAGCGGCAAAGAGATCCATATCGGGGTGCTCGGGGACAGGGCGCTCGGCGGGGTCGAGGTGAGGCCGTCGCTGGAATTTTATAATTATGAGGCAAAGTACACATCAGGCCTGACAGAGTATATAATCCCGCCGCAGATTGACGATGCTGTTTACGGAGATCTGAAGGAGAAGGCGCTTCAGGCGCATAACGCGCTTGGCTGTTCAGGCGCAAGCAGGGTGGACTTTATCGTGGATGCCAAAGGAACGCCGTATATACTTGAGGTCAATACGCTTCCGGGCATGACCTCAACGAGCCTGCTTCCAAAGATAGCGCAGTCAGCGGGCATAAGCTTCAAGGAACTGATAGAGGAGATAATAGCTCTTGCGGCAAAATAAGAACAAAAAAAGGGCGGCATACCGGCGCGGGGAGAAGGCGTCTGTCTTTTTCAGAAAGGGCATGCTCTTTTTTTCGGCGGTCATACTTATCGCAGTCATAGGCCTCGGTATGAAGCTTGCGGCAAGTACTTTTACGGTAAAAAATATAATTGTTTCAGGAAACCATCATCTTGAGGATGAGGATGTAATAAAGAGCTCAGGCATATGGCGCGGTGAGAGCCTTATTGAACTCTCTTTCAGGGATGTTGAAAAGAACGCCAGGAAGAATTTCTGGATAAAGGAAATCTCTATGAGAAAAGAGTTCCCTGATACGGTTGCCCTGATAATCGAGGAGTCTTCGCCAAAGGCGCTTCTTTCACTCCGCGGGGAGACCTCGCTTGTTGACGCAAGAGGCGAGGTGCTTGATAAGATCAGCGGAGAAGGCACCCCGTTCCTTCCTGTAATAAAAGATATTGACCCGCTGATAAACAAGGAAGCGATCAAAGAGGCTTTGAGCCTCGTGGATGTCCTTTCGGAAAAGAAGAGGCTTGAAGGCAAGGAGTCTATCGAGATATGGCTTGAATCATACGGCCTTGCCGTGAAGATGGACGGCGATATGCTGAAGATCGGTTATGGAAAATACACTGAGAAGTTTGATAAATGGAAGGCTCTGGAACCTGAGATAAGAAAGATGGAGACCGCTGTCGAGTACGTTGACCTCAGGTTTGATGATGTGATAGTCCAGCCCGTAAAAAAAGAAGAGAAACCCAAGTCCGTGAAGAAGGAAGAAACCGTCCAGACTGCGGAAAAAGATGCGGCCGTTCAGACGGTGAAGAAGGAAGAGACAGTTAAGAAGGATGTGCCGGTCAAGACGGCAAAGAAGAAGGTAAAAGCCAGGACTAAGAAAAAGGTGAAGAAGAGATCATGAAAAAGGGCAGGCTCATAGTAAGCCTTGATATAGGCACTGTAAAGACGTCCGTGATCGCAGGCGAGACGGGAGAGGCCGGGCTTCGTATCATCGGCCGCGGCAGCGCACCTTCCAGAGGGCTCAGGAAGGGAGCTGTAATAAACATCGAGGATGCGGTTGAATCTGTAAAAGAGGCTGTCAGAGATGCCGGGGCGATGGCCGGCATTGAGATCAACGCGGTGTACCTTGGGATCGGCGGAGAGCATATAAGCAGCCTTTTAAGCCACGGTGTGATAGCGCTTTCAAAGCATGAGATAGAGCAGAGAGAGGTTGACAGCGTCATAGACGCGGCAAGGGCGGTCGCCATTCCTTTTGACAGGGAAGTTCTGCAGGTCATACCCGTGGGCTTCAGCATAAACGGGCAGAACGGCATAACAGACCCCAGAGGCATGTCCGGGGTAAGGCTTGAAGCGGATGTGAGGATAATCACAGGCTCAGCCACGTATGTGCAGAATTTTGTTAAGACGTGCGAGAAGGCCGGGCTTGAGGTCATTGATATCGTGCTTAAGCCTTTTGCAACGGCAGAGGCTGTGCTTACTGATGATGAGAGATCGCTCGGCACTGCTGTGATAGACATAGGAGGCGGCACTACCGAGATCGCGATATTCCACGAGGGCCTTCTCTGCCATACCTCAGTGATCCCTGTCGGCGGAAATAATTTCACAAATGATATAGCCATCGGGCTGAGAACCCCCGCGCCCGAGGCGGAGAAGATAAAGAAGCAGTACGGCTGCACGATGATATCCATGGTTCAGGACCATGAGGAGATTGAGATAGGTTATTCAGGCGACAGGCAGGCGAAGAATGTGCCGAGGCATCACCTGATAGAGATAATACAGCCCCGCGCTGTGGAGCTCTTTAAACTTATCAAGGATGAGATAAGGGCAAGCGGCTTTGACGGCCTGCTCTCATCCGGAGCCGTGCTTACAGGAGGCTCCGCAATGATGGAGGGGATGGATGTAATGGCAGAGAATATCCTTGATATGCCGGTGAGGATAGGAATGCCTGCGGGGATAGAAGGGCTCACTGATGATATGTCAAGCCCTATGTATGCAACAGGCGTGGGGCTTTTGATTTATGGCGCGCGGGAGATGACGGCCGAGAATGAAAAACACTCAAGGTGGGGCATATCAAGAGTGATCAACTGGGCCAGAGAGACGCTTCATCTTTAAATAAAAAAACTTAATATTTTATTTCTGTCACTCCCGCTTGCCTGTGCCCTTTGGGTATCGGGAGTCAGGTTTTTTAAATTCCCCCTTAGTAAAGGGGGATACAGGGGGATGTTGAGATAAAACACACCCCTAACCCCTCTTATTAGAGGGGAAGATTCTGGACAAGCCAGAATGACAAATATTTATTTAATTAACAGGCTATTTTTTTAATATTTAATTTCAATAAACATTTTAAAGGAGAGGGACATGCAGATTTTTCAGATGGATGAGGTTCAGAACAAGAATGCCAGGATCAAGGTCGTAGGTGTAGGCGGAGGCGGAGGCAACGCCGTCAACAGCATGATAGCCGCAAGCCTTGAGGGGGTGGAGTTCATAGTTGTAAACACCGACGCGCAGGTCCTTGAGTCATCGCTTGCGCACAGGCGGATACAGATAGGAGGCTCCATGACAAAAGGGCTTGGCGCCGGCGCGAACCCCGAGGTCGGGAGGCAGGCGGCTATGGCGGACAGGGACGTTATAGCAGAAGCGCTTAACGGAGCAGACATGGTATTCATAACCGCGGGCATGGGCGGCGGGACAGGCACCGGAGCGGCGCCGGTCATTGCCGAGTTAACAAGGGAGATGGGGATACTTACTGTGGCGGTCGTTACAAGGCCGTTCCTGTTTGAGGGCGGCAAGAGGTCGAAGAACGCGGACCACGGCATAAAGGAGCTGAAGAAGCATGTTGATTCAATAGTGCTTGTCCATAATAACAGGATCCTCAGCGTCGCTGACAAAGACACGCCCTGGCTTAAAGCGCTTGAACTTGCAAACGATGTTCTCAGGCAGGCGGTCAAGAGCATTACAGACCTTATCTTCCTGCCGGGGCTAATCAATCAGGACTTTGCCGACATCAGGACTATCCTCTCGAACAGCGGCAGGACGGTCATGGGCATTGGCAACGGAGCCGGAGAGAAGAGGTCTGAGCAGGCGGCAAGGATGGCTATCAACAGCCCTCTGCTGGAGGAGACGTCAATAAACGGAGCAAGGAGCGTGCTTGTCAATATAACGGGAGGAACCTCCCTTACTATCCATGAGGTAAATGAGGCGGCAAGCCTTATCAGGGATGTCGCGCATGAGGACGCGGAGATAATATTCGGTTCAGTAATTGACTCAGACCTTGACAATGAGATAATCGTAACGGTCATCGCGACGAGTTTTGACGAGCAGAAGCAGCCCACTACGATCGGCCTGGATAAGTGGAGGCCGGCTGTTTCACAGGGCCAGAGCCTGAAGGGTTCCGGCAATATACTCTCAAAGGCGATGGCTCCCATAGAAGTGAAGGATGACCTTGATGTGCCGACATTCATGCGTAAATCAGGGGCAGGAGAAGAGGGGGGCTTGTAGTAATTGTCCCTGTGTTGTCATTCCGGCTTGTCCGGAATGACATCCTAAGCTTAGATACTGTGACAAATTTATCTCTGTCTTCTTACCTGCTGACCTCGACCCTGTTCCTGCCGTTTCTTTTGGCAAGGTATAACGCGGAATCAGCCTTGTTGGTGAGGTGTTCTTCATTCACTGTTTCTTTGCTGTAGGCTGCCGCGCCGAGGCTGATCGTTACCTCTGTTCGTGACTCAACAGCCTTTCTTATCCTTTCGGCAGCTTCTCGCGCCATTTCAAGGGTGGTATCAGGGAGGATGATGAGAAACTCCTCACCGCCGTACCTCACCACAAGATCTACCTCTCTTGACTCTTTTATTATCAGGTCAGCGAGCTCTTCAAGCAGTTTATCGCCTGCGGAGTGTCCTCTGGTGTCATTGAATTCCTTAAAGCGGTCGATATCTATCATTATTACTGAGAACGGTTTCTCTGTTCTCTTTGCCTCTGCCATGACCCTGCCGAAGACTATATGCATCATCCGCCTGTTGGCAAGCCCAGTAAGCGGGTCATGGAGAGAAGACTTTTTGGTCTCTTCGTAGAGTCTTGCATTATCTATCGAGATGCCTATCTGGTTTCCGATAGAATCAAGAAGGCGTAATTTGCCATCTGGCAGATCAAAATCAACATCCATATAAAGATACAGCACTCCAACCACACTGCCCCTTGCCTTTAAAGGGATTATTATATGCCCGTGAGGCGCTATCTCAGGATACCGGATGGTATGCCTGTCGTCATGATGAGAGTTTTTTGATACCAGTATTTCTCCTCTCTTTGCCGCGATGCCGCAGAGACAGTCGCCTACTCTCATGCCTTTGTGAGATTCAATGAATGAGTCGGGATGCCCGAGATGTGAAACGAGCGTCATCCTGTCCTCGTCGATCATGAATATCCCGCCTTTTTCCTGAATATCGAACATATCAAGCCCGGTTATCGTATGAAAGATAATATCAAAGAGCTTTTCGATATCCAGTGTCTGGCTCAGCGCCGAAGAAACCTTATACAGGACTGACAGTTCAGCCTGCTTTTCAGCGGCAGCTTTTTGCGCTTCGACAAGTTTATGCTCCTGCTCTATTTCGTATGCCACCCTGTTCAATACATGCGGGAGTATGCCGGCAAGTTCCGATCCTTTGACTATATAGTCCTTGGCTCCGAGTTTCATCATATCTACGGCAAGGCTCTCGTCTCCGTGGCCCGTTATGATGATGAAAGGGACCTTGATGCCTTTTTTTGCGAGAGATGTGATGACCTCTTTGCCGGTCATGTCAGGGAGCACAAAGTCCAGGATCAGGATCACGTCAGTATCATTGCTGATCCTGCGGATGGCGTCTTCCCCGTTGAGAACTCCTTCGGTCACAAACCCCTCTCTGCCGAGGACCTTTTTAATGAGGTGGTTCAGGCCTTCTTCGTCCTCAACAATAAGGATCACAGGACACGCAGCCTGATCATTTATTTTTGCCGCATGAGAATTCTTCTGCTTACTCATTTACAACAGGCACCTCCATTGCGGTTATGAGTATCCCTAACTGTTTTATCGTCTCAACGAACTTGTCATATTCAGTCGGCTTTATCAGGTACTTTGAGCAGCCGAGGTCATGGCACTTCTTCACCGTAGCCGGGTCAAATGTTGTGGTGAACATTATCACAGGGATCACTCCGAGCTTTTCATCGCTTTTAAGCAGCCTTAATACTTCGATACCGCTGATCTTGGGCATTCTTATATCAAGGATAAGAACGTAAGAAGACCCCGGGTGCACATGAGTGCCTTTGCCTTTGCCAAATAAAAAGTTAAGGATCTCCTCCCCGTCATTAAAGAGGATGGTCTTGTTCCTTACACCGGCGCGCCTGAAGTTCTTGGTCAGGAGCCCGGCGTGCCCTTCATCGTCTTCAGCTATCAGGATTATCGCGTCATTCTTCATAGGTTGCCCTTTTATTTCAAACACACCCCTGCCCCTCTTTTTAGAGGGGAAAAGCTATAATGCCCTTTAAAACTTCCCTCTATCAAGAGGGGAAAAGCTGAAATTCCCTTTTTTATCTCCCCTCTAATAAGAGGGGATTAAGGGGTGTGTTAATTTCATATTCCTTTCATCTTCACTATATCACTGTTTCCGCGGCAGCGCCACACAGAACCTGCACCCTTTGCCTTTTTCAGACTCAAGCCATATCTTTCCGCCGTGCCTCTCCACCATCCTCTGCACTATCGCAAGCCCCAGCCCTTCGCCTGTGATCGAAGGGTCAAGCTGATGGAATATGTGGAATATCTGCTTCTGGTGTTCAGCGGCAATGCCGATGCCGTTGTCCTCTACGCAATAAACAGAGAGGTTATCTTTTATGTGTCCGGTAACCTTTATCTCGCCTTTGCGCGAAGGGTCAAGATACTTGACCGCGTTCTCCATAAGGTTTGAGAAGATGCGGTTTATCTGCTCCCTGTCTCCGCCGCAGCCCGGCAGGCCTGCGACTTCAAGGCTTGCGCCCGCCTCTTTCAGCCTGTAATTAAGGTTGCCCGCGATCTCATTTATCAGCGTATTCATATCTATCTCTTCCATCTTCAGATCAACACTGCCTGAACGCGAAAACTGCAACAGCCCGTTCAGCAGCCTGTCCATCCGTGAAACGCTCGAGCTAATGAATGCGAACCACTCGGGAAGTTCCATCGCGAGTGAAGTTATCTCTTTCCTGATCTCTGAAGATACAACCCCTCTCTCTGCCAGGCCTATTATGTTCTCTATGGATTTTTTCACTTCACCGGTGTAGCCGTTGATGTTGACAAGAGGGGTCTTCAGGTCATGCGATGCGGCATACAATATCTGCTCAAGCTCTTTGTTAAGGCGCTCGCGCTCCTGCTCCGCCTTCTTCTGTTCGGTTACGTCAACAAGAGAGAACGCGAGGAATTCAACCTCCCCGTTATTGTCCAGCGTGGGCACAAGTGTCCAGTCCCAGTATGTGACTCCCCACTCAGGATGATCGGTAAAGATAAATGGACGGGCAAATGTCTGAAATGCCGTCTTCGTCCTGACAACCTCTTCAAATATCGCCTTTGCGTCCGACGGGTAAAGTTCGAAATGGTTTCGTCCCGGAAATTCGGATATATCTCTTTGAGTTGCGTCCGCATACGCCTTATTGACACGGATAAAATTAAAGTCTTTGTCAAGAAATGCCAGCGGGGTTATCGAGTTGGTAAAAAATGTTTCGAACCGCTTTGTCTGAACTTTAACAGCCTCTTCAAGGCGCTTGCGCCCGGTAATATCTCTGAATGACCCTGCCAGATAGTCTTTGCCGCCCAGTTTTATCGGGAATGAATTTATATCGGCATAAAAAATGCTCCCGTCCTTTCTTTTTACAGGGATGTCCGTTATCAGGGAGAATTCTTCTTTTGCCTGCCTCTCAAACTTGTCAATAACATAAGGCAGGTCTGCCTCAGGGTGTATGTCCATGACCCCGATATTTTTGATCTCGTCCAGCGTGTAACCAAGCATTTCGCATATCTTTTTATTGCCTGTGGAAAACTTCTTCTCTTTGATGCCGGCAAGCAGGATTCCGTCGGTTGAGCTTTCAAAGATGAGCTTGAACCTTTCTTCCGATTCTCTAAGAGCCTCTTCGGCCCACTTGTTCAATGTGATGTCGCGCGCTGTGGCATACGTGATTTTTTCTTTTTTATTATAGATAGCCTTCCAGGACAGCCATATTAAAGAGCCATCTTTGCATATGTAGCGGTTTTCAAAATTCAGAGTGAATCCTCTCTGAAGCTGCCCTGCCATTTCATCAAGTGTTGACTGTTTGTCATCAGGATGAACAAATTCGATGAACGGCCTTGACACAAGCTCAGCCCCGGAATACCCGAGCGCCTCTGAGAAGGCGGGGTTCGTCTTTATAAATGCGCCATTCGGATCAGCCATGCACATCAGGTCGGAAGATGTCTGGAAGAATTTAAAATACTGTTCTCTTTCCGCTTCCACCTTCGTCCTTTCAATGGCATATGCTATTGACCTTGAAAGCAGGTTATGGTCGATCTGGCCCTTGATAAGATAATCCTGAGCGCCTCCTTTAACCGCCAGGCTCCCTGTCTCTTCATCAGCAAGGCCGGTAAGCACGATAATCGGCGCTTCAGGCATGGTCTGGCTCAGCCTGGTGAGAGTGCCAAGCCCCTGGCTGTCGGGAAGCCCGAGATCCAGAAGGATCACATTGAACCCGTCCAGCCTGACCTCGTCAATGCCGGATGATAAAGATGTTACACACTCCAGCTTAAACTCATGGCCTGACTCCTTCAGCATCTCCTCAATGAGGCGCGCGTCTCCGGGATTGTCCTCGATGAGTAATATTTTGAGCATTTTATTCATTTCTCATTAACGCCGTTCTGCGGCAGTTTCACTATCGTGAGCCAGAAATTCTCTATCGCCTTTACGACATTCAGGAACTGGTTCAGGTCAACAGGTTTGTTTATGAAACAGTTAGCGTAAAGGTTATAGCTCTTGACTACATCTTCCTCGTCCTTTGATACCGTAAGCACCACTACGGGAATGCGCTTTAAGTTATCATCAGACTTGATCTCCGCCAGAACCTCGTGCCCTGTCTTCTTCGGCAGGTTCAGGTCGAGGAGTATTATGTCAGGCTTCGGCATATCTTTATATTTGCCCTCACGGCGGAGAAATGCCAAAGCCTCAACGCCGTCATAGACAACGTGCAGGTCATTTCTGACCTTCGCCTCTTTCAAAACCTCCTGCGTTAATCTCACATCGCCCGGATTGTCCTCCACAAGCAGGATATCAATAGGCTTTCCGTCATGCTGATTATTCATTCTTTTCCCCCTCCTTTATCGGGATCGTGAAATAAAAGGTCGCGCCTTTCCCTGTTTCCGATTCAAACCAGATGCGTCCTTTATGCCTCTCAATTATTCTTCTGCACAGCGACAGCCCTATGCCTACGCCTGGATATTTCCTTCCGTGCAGCCTCTGGAACATATCAAAGACTTTCTCTTTATATTCAGGCTCAATGCCGACTCCGTTGTCTTTTACCGCAAATACCCATTCTTCCTTCTTCTGTTCCGCTGATATATAAATGAGCGGCGCGTCCTTTCCTCTGAATTTTATGGCGTTGGATATTAAATTCTGAAATACCAGAAGAAGCTGGCTCGCATCCGCCCTGATGACAGGAAGGGTTTCGGCAGTTACAAGCGCACCGCTCTCTTCGATGACAAGCTTGAGATTAGCAACCGCGTTTCCAAGCACCTCGGCGGAGTTCACCACTGCAAGCGGTTTCCCCTTGGTCTCAACTCTTGAATATGCCAGAAGCCCTATGATCATCTCCTGAAGCCGGTTCGCTCCGTCAACGGCAAATGCGATAAACTCATCCGCGTCCTTATCGAGATTCCCTTTATAACGCCTTTCTATCAGTTGGAGATAACTTGCTATCATCCTGAGCGGCTCCTGAAGGTCGTGTGACGCGATATAGGCGAACTGCTGAAGCTCTTTATTGCTTCTTTTCAGTTCTTCGGTGTACTTCCTTATCTCCTCTGCCGACTTTTCGCGTTCCAGATTCAATTGCAATTCCGCCTTGTATTGTTCCTTGTAATAATGCGCCCTCTGCTGCCGCCAGACAACCCCGATGCCCAGGCCTGAGCCGAGGATCAGAAGGCCTACCACAATGACCACGGCCCAGAGAATCGCTCTCATCGGGGCGTATATCTCATCTTCATCCACCTTGGAAACGATAAACCACGGCGAATCCGGGATCGGCCCGATTGAGACTATGACAGGTACTCCCCTGTAGTCAACGCCCTCGACAACTCCGGTTGTGCCGAGCACAGCCATCGCGGCAGGCAGCTCTTTTTTGCTGAGGGGGAAACGGAGGGAGAAGGCCGTATCCTTGCGGTGCCTGAGTTCATTAAGAAATATGACCTCATCGCCATCGCGCCTGACAAGCAGCGTCTCGCCTGTCCGGCTCGGTGTCGGCCATGACTGGATCAGGGGATACAGGTATTTCTCAGGATCGATCCGCACAGACAGGATGGCCAGCGGACGGCTGCCATCTTCATTCAGGATCGGGATCTTCACAGCCAGATAAATCCGCCGGTCATTATCGCTGCGGTAGAAATCAGTAATAGACGGCTGTCCCGATTGAATGACCTCTGAAACATTCCTCAATTCGCCGATGCTGGCAGGAGCTATGTTGCCTGGAACAGACAGGCGGGTTGCACCCTGCAGATCCATCAAACGCACCTGATTGAACTCGCCTATTCCCTGAAATTTGCTTATCCATTCGAGGAGATGCCTCCGCGCTTCAGGATCATCCTCTTTGTTAAAATACCGTTGAACCAGTTCTGAAAAAGAGGCGTTCCTGAATAATATCGCGGCGTCATCCAGCCGCTCTTTCCGCCATTGCGCCAGTTCAGCCACCTTAAGCTCTTTGATGGCGGAGAGCTCCTGCTCCACTTTGCCGCGATAATGTTTTTCGTGAGCGCGGAAATAGAGATACCCGGAAATGATAGTGCCTGCGGCAAGAAAAACAAATATCAGGACAAGCACATAGACTGCCCGCATATTCGCGGCGTCCGGGGTCTCGCCGTCATTAACTGCCCTCTGCCATGAGGAGAAGAGAAGGCCTGCGCCGAGGACAAGGAATGCGAGCGAGGTCGGCAGGGCCGGAGGGATGACGCTGCCGCCGTAAAGAAAAGGCACTCCAAGGAAATAAGCGAAAAGCAGGGAAGAGCTTGTCAATACCGTAAGAAAGGCGAGCCAGAAGGCCGCGGCTGAATACCATGGCCTGTCTGACGGCAGGAGAAGCGATAAGAACGCGAGGCCTGCAAGTATAAAAAATAAGGCGGTCAGCGGCGACATATACCCGACAGGAGCGTTGTTCACCATCCCTGAAATATGCATGCCTAAGTGCTCGATCCCGGAATTTATGCCCATTAATGAGAGGACAAAAAACATGAGTCCGGCGAGCGCTCCCGCAACCCCTATGAATAAAGCTGCGCGGTAAGCCGGCCTGTTGAGCGGAAGCAGGGCAAAGAGTGCCACGCCTGTTCCGTACACGAGGAATAAGAGCGCCGTGCTCGGGGCCATAGGTATCCTGCCTGACCCGAAGGTGGCAAGCAGAGGGAATGCGGCGATCCATCCGACAAGCGCGGTAATGCCCAGTCCCGCGGTGATCATCCCGCATATTATTATGAGCGCGGATAGAACGCCATTGTTCTTAAACGCCTGTGTGGATCCTTTTTCTGTCATTTATTTATATCCGGCAATGACACATAGAACCTGCTCCCCTTGCCAACCTCCGATTCAACCCATACCTTTCCGTTATGCCTCTCAACTATCTTTCTGACAATAGTGAGCCCGAGGCCTATCCCGCTTACTGTAACATCCAGCTTGTGAAATATCTCAAATATATCCTGATGGTATTCAGGAGCTATTCCAATGCCGTTGTCTTCCACGCAATAAATGGAATGCCTGTCCTCTCTGTATCCTGAAACCCTGATGATGCCGGGACGCTCAGGCTGAAGGTATTTAAGGGCGTTACCCATGAGGTGCGTGAAGATCTCTGTCATCATCTTTCTGTCAGCCGTGCAGCGGGGCAGTTCCGATATCTCAAGCCTCGCGCCGGCCCCCTGGATATCCGGTTTCAGGCTCTCTTTGATGCCAGATATCATGGAGTCCATATCTATCTCTTCCATGGCAAGTTCGTGTTTTCTTAAACTCAGAAACCGGATAATGCCGTTATGCAGTGAGTCTATTTTGTGGGCATTGGAAGTGATCAGCCGCACTTCCTCGTCAATGGCGCTGTTTATGATGGAGACGGCGTTCTCCCTCATATCAGCAGTCATTTCCATGTGCTGCATCACGGCCTGGAGTTCGTGCATTGAGCTTTTCAGTTCAAAACTGTAGCCCTGTATGTTTACGAGAGGCGAACGGAGGTCATGGATAGTTACAGAAAGCAGCTGTTCATAATCGCTGTTTATCCGCAGAAGTTCTTTGTTGTTTTTTTCCAGTTCTTCATAAAGTTTTTTCTGCTGCAGCCACCACAGTATCAGCCCTGATAATCCGAGGAACCATATAATTCCGTGGCCTGTTGACATCCCGATGACCGCTTTATCTGCTTTTTCCAATTGGGGCGACATGGGAACCGAAACGCTTATGCCGCCGCGGACATCTCCTGTTTTGTAGCCTTGTGCCGCGTGGCATTTAAGGCACCTTTCCTCAACTATCAAAGGCCGCATCATGCGCATGAAGTCTTCCCCGTTCTCCATCTCTTCAATGGAGCTTACTTCTCTCACTCCCTTCTCAAACTCTCTGAGCGCCATGGACTCCCATGTGTCGGGGCTGTTCCCGGGCCGCAGCGGATTCAGGCTTGTTATATGCCCCCGGCGGCTGACGCCCGCTTCATGCATCAACTCATTCACCTGGCGTGTCATATACGCGGGGTTTATCAGGGTGAGCTTAATGCCTTCCGTGGTCGTTATGTCTCTATCGGGAACATGGCTCAGGTACGGGTTCGGAGGTGTCTTGTCTGTTACAGGCACATATACTCCGCCATGGCTTGAGTTCCAGCGGCGGTACTGTATATCGTCATCATATATGGCATGCGCCAGGATAAGCGCTTCACTTTTTGCCCCCTGTTTTATATTGTGAATATCCCATGCCAGCAGCCCGATGATCAACATGGTCCAGAAGCCTGTCAATATCAGCATATAGCTGAGGGATGCGTAGTTATTTTTCATGTGATGGATGTTTGAAAATATATTATTCATGATTATTCAACCTTTTATTAAATTAACGCCCCCGGCTTCGCCACCCCCTCTTAACCTAAGAGGGGGAAGGGGGGAGTTACTTATCCCGGCAATGACACATAAAACCTGCTCCCCTTGCCGATCTCCGACTCAACCCATACCTTTCCGCCGTGCCTCTCCACTATCTTTTTTACTATGCTGAGGCCGAGGCCTTCTCCGCCGGACCTTCTATTTGCCTGATAGAAGATATCGAATATATTCCCCAGGTATTCAGGCGCGATGCCTATGCCGTTGTCTTCAACGCAATAGATGTTATGGCCGTCTTCCCTGTGGCCTGAAACCCTGATCATGCCGGGACGCGACGGGTCGAGGTATTTAAGAGCGTTTCCTATCAAATTTGAAAATGCCTGGTTCATCTGCTGAAGGTCACCGGTGCATGAAGGGAGTCCTGATGCCTCGTATCCCGCGCCTTTTTCTTTAAACTGATATTCAAAGGTTGAGGTGACATCATGCACAAGCCTGTTCATATCAAGTTCATCCATCTCAAGCTTTGCCTTGCCTGAGCGGGAAAGCCTCAGCAGCCCTGCAAGCAGGGAGTCCATCTTTGCAACGCTCTTGTCTATATACTTCACGGATTCAGGGATATCTTTTTCTATCAGGAATGCGATCTTCTCTTTGCGGGCTTCCGGCATATCTGTTTCTTTCAGAAGGTCATTGAGTTCCTGAAGAGAGTAACCGATCTCCTTGTGATAGCCTTCGACATTGACAAGCGGCGCGCGCAGGTCATGAGAGGTTACATAAATTATCTGCTGAAGTTCCCTTGCCAGTTCATTCAGTTTCTCTTCCGTCTTCTTGCGTTCAATGATGTCCTGTTCGAGTTTGTAAATGTTCTCCTTTAACTCAAATGCCATCTTGTTGAAGCTTGCGGATAAAACCCCTGTCTCGTCATTGGATTGGACTTCTATTCTGTGGCCATAGTCGCCCGCGCCTATCTTCTCCGCTCCGGCAGTGAGCATCTTAAGCGGCTTGAGCGCGCTGGTAACAATGATATTGATCAGCAATATCCCGATCCCGAGGAATATCATGGTAATAAGAACAATCGTCCACATCGTCTGAGAGACGTTTTTTCTGATACGGTTTTCCGAGATGCCCACGTGGGCTGTCCCGAGGTTGTGAAATAGCGGGACGGAAAATTCCTGTATATAACCTTTTTCAGTATCAAGCAGCTTTAAGGAATATGCCTGGCCAGGAGCAGGAGCGTTGATCCCTTTCAGGCCCGCGGGGAACCCGTCTTCAAAGGTGTGGGCCATAACCATGCCTTTTGAACTGATGAGATATATGTATGATATGTCTTCCTCGTTTTTCATCATGTCATCAATAAGATTTTGAAGCTTTAATATATTCTGCGTGAGGATGAAGTCGGTTGAATTGGCAGAAAGATTTTTAGTGATGATCAAACCATGATGTGTCAGTTCATGCTTCAGGGAATGGGTCCATACCTTGTTTACAAACAGGGCTGTCAGAAAACCCAGAAGAATGATGACCAGGCTGGTGGCGATAAGAAACTTGGCCTTGAGCCCGATGTCCGGAAAGAGTGTCTTCATTTTATCTGTTTCAGTTTTGATTTTCATTAAGGAACCTTTGCATCTCCCTTATGGAATCGTACGCGCTGTCATCTATACGGACAAATCGGTCTATCTTTACCTTCTCCAAAATAGAACGGCCTTCAGCGTCAAGGTGCATATTGAGAAGTATGTCACGAAGTTTTGCTTTCAGCTCAGGCGCCATGCCCGCAGGGATGACCACAGGCGGTATTCCGTACGGAGGGGACTTTATCATTATTTTGGTCTTAGAGGTGAATTCAGGCTCTGTCGCGTCGGCATAATCCCAGATGAGGGAATCCACAGCGGCGGCGTCAACAAGTCCCCGGGCGACAGCCTCTATGGATTTGTCATGGCTGTTGGTGTAGATGATATCAGAGAAGAATGACTCCGGCTTCTCTCCGATCTTTCCTATCATATATGTTGGAGCAAGCTTTCCTGAATTGGACATCGGATCTGTGAACGCGAACCTCCTGCCCTTAAGATCCTCAAGCCTCGCTGCCTTGCTGTCCCTGGGGACTATTATGTATGAATGGTAAAAAAGTTTGCCGTATGCCATAGGAGCGACAAGCAGTTCCATGCCGAAATCCCTCTTGCCGTCAATGTACGCGCCGCTGCAGACAAAGGCCGCGGATATTTTTCTGTTCCTGACAAGGTCATTGACCTCCGCGTATGTATCCCTCTGAACCAGTTCCACAGGCATGTCTAATTTCTTCGAGATGTAATCAAGCATATCCTTGTAGTATATGAAGGTTTTTTTAGGCGATATTATGGCAGAGACAGCTATCTTCAGCGCCTCTTTTTGCTCGCCATTCTCTGATTGCCCATTGCCGTTCTTCAGGGTTACCTTAGCCGCCTCCTCTTGTGTGCATCCCTGAAAGAGCAGGCATATACAAAGAAATGCCAGAGGTAATATGTGTCTGTATCTGTTTTTCATATCGGTTCTCCTTTTATATTCAACACACCCCTACACCCCTCTTTATAGAGGGGAAAAACTGTAATGCCCTTTTTTATTTCCCCTCTAACAAGAGGGGATTAAGGGGTGTGTTTATTTATTCATGCCGGCAATGACACATAAAACCTGCTTCCTTTGCCTTCCACCGACTCCACCCATACCTTTCCGTTATCCCTCTCAACTATCTTCCTGACTATGCTTAATCCAAGCCCTTCGCCGCCCTTACCCGGCTGTACCCGATGGAATATCTCAAATATCCTGTCCTGATGTTCTGCCGGTATGCCTATGCCGTTGTCTTCCACGCAATACACAACCTCGCCGTCCTTTTTATATCCTGATATCTTAATGACTCCGGGACGCGCCGGGTCAAGATATTTGAGGGCATTTCCCATGAGGTTTGAAAATACCTGGTTTATCTGCCTCTCATCACCGCTGCATGAAGGGAGTTTTTCGACATCATGCGCTGCGCCTTTTTCTTTGAACTGGAATTTAAATGTGTCCAGGACATCTGATACAAGCCTGTTCATGTCAAGCTTTTCAATATGAAGCTCTGCCTGGCCGGAACGGGAAAGCCTTAAAAGTCCTGAGAGCAGAGAATCCATCTTTACAATGCTGGAGTCTATATACTTCACGGATTCAGGGATCTCTTTTTCTATTATGAATACTATCTTCTCCCGTACATCCTGCGGCAGTTCAACATCCTTTAAGGCCGCCTGAAGCTCCTTAAGCGAGTAGCCGATCTCTTTGTGATAACCCTCGACATTTATAAGGGGGGAGCGCAGGTCGTGAGAGGTTATATAAACGATCTTCTCCACCTCTTTATTCTTTTTTCTGAGAGATGAAAGGGTTTCTTCAAGTTTCACAGCCATGCTGTTAAAGGCCTTTGCAAGCATTCCTATCTCATCATTTGACCGTATGTCTACCTTTGTCTCCAGGTTCCCTTTCTCCATCAGAATTGCGGCATCTTCAAGCTTTAACAGCGGCTTTGTTATTGATGCCGAGAAGATAATGATCCCTGCCGCCGAGATGAGCAATATGATCCCTGAAAAGATCATCGCATTGTTGTTGAACTTTCTCATGCTGTTTGTGAAGTGTGTTATGTTCACGGGTGATAACACCGCGCCGACATGCTCTCCGGCCGCGTCGTTGATCCCGAACCCGGTGCATATATATGAACCTGATTCATTATTGAATTTATGGAGTTCGTTCTCTCCCTTCTCCACCCTCTCAATTGCCGCTTCATCAGAGCACTTTGCCAGAAGCCTGACATCAGTAGTTTGCGATACGACAAGATGTTTCTCGTTGTCATCCCAGTTGTCCCTGAGGCCTGCTACCTTTCTGACAGACTTCCAGTCTTCCCTGTCAAGCTTGTCCTTGTCCGCGATAATGGCGTATTCATCGCCTGTCTCTTCTTTCATTATTCCAAGGAAATGGTCTATCTCTTCGCCTAATTCAAGATACCCTATCAGCTTTTTATCGTTGTAATAGGGCATCACAACTCTCAGCGCAAAGGCTGTCTTGCCGAGTTCTATCCCTGATGCAATGCCCTGCGTCTCTCTTGCCTTCAGGAATGTATGCCTGTTTATCATATCTCCGTATAGATCCTTGTTGTGAAGCCTCAGGAAGCATATCCCGTCAGGCAGGATAAAATAAAAATGGGTTATCCCGTATCTCTCCTTGAGGTTTTTGAAAAGCGGTTCTCCATAGCGGTAAAGAGCGTCCCTGTCATTGCTCATGAACTTTTCTTTAATGCCGGGGTCCTGAATGATCACCTCGAGCGCGGCCGCAAGTGTTTTGGTATCGCGTTCTATCAGCACGCCGAATGAGGATTTGAAATCTTTTACTTGAATTGAGACCTCTTTATCGCGGATATTGTTATGTTCATATACTGTCATGCCGTAAAAGGCCGGAATGACGATACAGAGTATAAGCAGATATCCGATGCTGATCTTCGCGCGTATATTCATGGTATTTATGCCGGCAGTTGCACGCTGAACCTGCACCCCTTGCCGAATTCCGACTCAACCCAAACCTTCCCGTTATGCCTCTGGACTATCTTCTTAACTATGCTGAGCCCGAGCCCTTCGCCGCCCTTGCCGCGCTGCACCTGATGGAATATATCAAATATCCTGTCCTGATGTTCCGCCGGGATGCCTATGCCGTTGTCTTCCACGCAATAGAAAACATGGCTGTTCTTTTTATACCCTGAGATCCTGATGACTCCGGGACGCGACGGGTCAAGGTATTTCAGAGCATTGCCTATGAGGTTTGAAAATGCCTGGTTTATCTGCTTCTCATCACCGGAGCATGAAGGGAGTTCAGTGACTTCATGCCTTGCGCCTTTTTCTTTGAATTGGTATTCAAGTGTGTCCAGGACATCTGAGACAAGCCTCTTCATCTCAAGCTTCTTCATCTCAAGTTCCGCCCTGCCGGAACGGGAAAGCCTTAAAAGCCCTGAGAGCAGGGAGTCCATCTTTGCAACGCTTGCGTCTATATACTTCACGGATTCAGGGATGTCCTTGTCAATGATAAACTCGATCTTCTCTTTCCTGTCCCGGGGAATATCGATCTCCTGCAGAATATTCTTCAGTTCCTTAAGCGAGTAATTGATCTCTTTGTGATAGCCTTCCACATTGACAAGCGGCGACCTGAGGTCATGGGAGGTTACATAGATTATCTGCTCAAGTTCTTTATTAAGATGCCTTCTCTCCTCTTCAGCCTGTTTGCGCTCGGTGATGTCGAGGTTATATTCAATGATCTGCGACACGTTGTTGTTACTGTCAAATATCGGGTATCCATGGACTTCCACTATTATCGGGTTGCCGTATTTATCATGATGAATATGCTCAAGAGTGACTGCTGCTTTTGTCTCTTTTATCTTCTTTATCGTGCATGGGTGCTCGGCATCGTCGCAGGGAATGTTGCTGTGGTGGGTTAGCTCATAACAGGTCATATTTTCATCATTCATTTCAAGGTGGGCCGCATGGTTGGAGAGCTTGATCGTATAGTCATTCGCGTCAATGACATAGAACGGATGCGTCATTGACGTCATTATGTTATTAAGCATGGCGTTCTGGCTCTTCAGCCGGCCCTCGCTCGCGGTCAGGTTCTTTTCAGTCTCCTTCAGACTGATGATCGCTGGGAGCAATTTCTGGAAACCGACTGCGAGCAGAAGAAATCCGCCTAAGTAGCCGATCTCTTTCTCAAGAAAAGATTGAAGCGGGGTGTTGCCGACAATAACATATTTATCCAAGGCCGGGAAGTTGTCGGTTATATCTATCAGCATTCCAAAGAGCAGAACTGCGAAACCGCTGATAATAAATACCCAGCCGTGATGGCTGTTAATTTCAGGTTTTTTCCGGTTTTGTAAAAGATAGGAAAAAATGGCAAGCACTAACAGCGCCCTGATTGTCTCTAAAATTATATCCTGCATTATTCAGCCTCTGTACAGCCTGAAAAGGGGGCTGATGCCACCTCTGTCTATATATATGTTCTATTAATTTAACTTTATCATAGACATATATATAGTCAAGTATTATATGCAGTTAGGCGGCAGGAAGCGCAGTGAGGCAGGCTATGCTTTAATCTCTTAGGGTCTAATTCCCCGCAGCTCTGCTGCGATCTGATATGATGAGGAATGAGTCAGTACATACATAAAAGCCACAATGTTTCTGTATTGATGTATCACTTGGTGTGTACAGCGAAATATCGGAGAGTTGTTTTTAGCAAA
>JACQZE010000024.1 GCA_016207885.1 Nitrospirota bacterium
CGGTGTGTCCATTAACCTGCGTATTGCCTTGAAGATGGTATAAATCTCTTCGTCATGTTTTGTTATCTTTCTTTCAAGAATGACCAGCTTATACGCCAGTTCTTTATGTGTTGATAAAATCTCTCTCAGCTTAACAAACGCCCGCATAATAGCTATGTTGACTTGTACAGCACGCTTGCTTCTCAAAACGCTGGATAGCATAGCAACACCCTGCTCAGTAAATGCTAAAGGCAGATGCCTGCGTCCTCATCGACCCGGCCTTTTTGATATTCCAGATTGGAATATCAAAGAATCAGTTTCTTCTTTTGACAACCCCTTAAATTGTCAATCATAATTTTTTTATGCCATAATAAAATCCATGTATTTCTTTAAAAAGTATTTCATTTTCATATTTATTCTTCTTTTTGCATCATCATGCGCTTTTTCTCAAAAGCCTGTGGCTACGGTGCAGCCTGAAGCGGCTCCTGTATTCTCAAAGGAAGCCTACTTCTATTACATGCTTGCTGAAGACGCGAAGCTCTCGCGTAACTATGAAGAGGCTTTAAAGTATATGGAGCAGGCTTTAAAGGAAGACACTGATTCGGAATATCTGATGACTGAGGCAGGGAGCCTTTACTTCAGCCTTAAGAGGATTGATGAAGCTGTAAGGATCTCTGAAGAGGCGCTTAAAATAAATCCTGATTATGAACCCGCGCTTTTGCTGCTTGGCGGCCTTTATTCAAGTAAGAATGATTCCGAGTCTGCTGCCGGGGTTTATGCGAGGATTATAAAGTTGAATCCTGGAAATACAGCCCCGTACCTTCACCTTGCCTACATATATTTAAATAACAGGAAGTATCCGGAAGCTGCAAAAGTACTCGAAGAGGTTATATCTATAGAACCCGGCAATGCTACGGCTATGTTCTGGCTTGGAAGCGCCCGCGCAGATATGAAGGATTATAACGGGGCAATTGATATACTCGAAAAGGCTATAGAGATTAGCCCGTCTTTTGAGAATGCATATATGCTGCTGGGCGGCCTCTATGAATTGTCTGGGATGAATGATAAAGCTATAGAGACTTATGAGGCGGCCTTGAAAATAGACCCTTACAGCATGGAGTTGATCAAAAATCTCACTTTGTTGTATCTGAAACAGGAGATGTCTGATAAGGCGATATCTTTGTTGGAAGGAGCTGTTGTGTCAAATCCCGATAATGTTGACATTCATATGATCCTGGCAAGCATATTTATTAATTCCAGGGATTACAAGAGAGCTGCGGAAGAGATTGCAATAATCAATTCGATTCAGCCTGATGATGAAAAGACAATATATTCTCTTGCCAATATACTCATTTTAATGGGCAAGGATGATGAAGCTGCTGAGCAGTATAAGAAACTGATAGAACTTTTACCTGAGGATCCTGAGCCGTATATGCATCTGGGTAACCTGTATATTAAAAATAAGGATTATAAAAGCGCTGAGGAGATATTTAAGAAAGGCCTGTCTGTAGTGGCCGGAAATGATCAGCTGAATTTTTATCTTGCCATTGTATATGAAAAGACGGGACGTTTTGATGAGATGATCGGGCAGCTTAAAAAGACGATAGAGATCAACCCCGGCCATGCTGATGCGCTGAATTATCTTGGCTATACTTATGCTGACAAAGGGATAAACCTTGACGAAGCAGAAGAGCTTATCAAGAGAGCGGTGGGGCTTGAGCCTGACAGCGCTTACATCAGAGACAGCCTCGGATGGGTCTATTATAAGAAAGGGATGTATGAAGAGGCTCTCATAGAGATAAAGGCGGCGGCGGAAACCATGAAAGACGACCCTGTTGTGCTGGAACATCTCGGGGATGTTTATCTGAAACTGAACGATAAGTCTTCCTCACTTAAAGCATGGCAAAGGGCGCTTGAGTTCCAGGATAAGGAAGAAGGCCTGAAGGAGAGGATAGAAAAGAAGGTCAAAGAGCTTGAGGGCGCCGGATCTTCAGGCATCAAGTAGTTAAATGCTCACCATTAATGCCCCTGCAAAGATAAATTGGTTCCTGAATGTCATCTGCCGCCGTGATGATGGTTTTCACGAGATCCGGAGCGTGGTCCAGAAGATAGCCTTGTATGACAAGCTGACTTTTTCACCTTCAAGTGAACTGAACATTGCGACTGATTCTGATATTCCTACTGAAGATAATCTCGTTTATAAGGCCGCTCGTCTTCTTAAGAAAAGATATAATGTTGACGCAGGAGCTCTGATCAGCCTGGAGAAAAAGATCCCTGTCGGCGCAGGATTAGGCGGGGGGAGCAGTGATGCAGCTGCCGCTCTGGTCGGATTAAATCAGCTCTGGTCGCTCAATCTGTCATTAAATGAACTCTCCTCATCAGCTCAGGAGATAGGCTCGGATGTCCCGTTGTTTCTGTATGATTCGATATCCTATCTTCAGGGAAGGGGTGAAAAGGTCGTTTCTTACAGGGCATTGGCTCCGGTTTATCTTTTGATCGTAAAGCCGTATTTTAATGTTTCTACAGCCTGGGCGTATGAGAATTTTCAGCTTTCCGGCGAAGACTTGCCAGGAAGTTCCAAGTCAGCACGGCCTATCGGGGTCAATTCCTGCCGGGATTCCGGGTTGACAAAAAAAGCGGATAAAGACGATAATATCAGGCATTTTATCAGTAAAATCAGTAAGGCTGAAGTATCTGATATTGCAGGTTATATTTTTAATGACCTCGAGGCCGTCACCGTCAAAAGATATCCTTTGATAGCAGAGATAAAGGACAGGCTGCTGGCACAAGGCGCGGCTGCGGCTCTTATGAGCGGAAGCGGGTCTGCCGTCTTCGGGGTCTTTGACTCTCTGGCAAAGGCCGGGGATGTTTCTGAATCTTTTACCGGGTTTTGGACAGCGGCTGTTAAAACAATAACAGACTAACGGGACTCATTTGATTTTTTTATTTTGTTTTGGGGCGTCGTCAAGCTGGTAAGACACAGGATTTTGATTCCTGCATTCGGGGGTTCGAATCCTCCCGCCCCAGCCAGAAATTCAGCTTTCAGCAAATGGCGGCCGGCTGTTTTTATACAGGAGCAAGTTTTTGGATTCAGCTGATGACTGAAAGCTTACAGCTTATTATAAGGAGATATGATGCCTGACAGAATAAAATTGTTTTCCGGTAATGCCAACAGGCCTCTTGCTCAGGAGATAGCCGATGTTCTCGGCATCTCGTTAGGCGAGGCGGCTGTCTCCACATTCAGTGACGGGGAGATAACTGTTCAGATAAATGAGAATGTAAGAGGTTTTGACGTTTTTGTCGTCCAGCCTACATGTATGCCTGTCAATCATAATATTATGGAGCTGCTCCTGATGATCGACGCGCTCAAGAGGGCTTCGGCAAAGAAGATAACCGCTGTCATCCCTTATTACGGCTACGCGAGACAGGACAGAAAGGCCCAGCCGAGGGTGCCTATCTCAGCGAGGGTGGTAGCTGACCTGCTGACATCGATAGGTGTGGACAGGGTGCTTACGATAGACCTGCACGCGGGGCAGATACAGGGTTTCTTCAGTATCCCGGTTGACCATCTCTATGCTTCACCTGTTCTTTCCAAATACCTGATGGAGAAATACTCCAGCAATACGGTTGTTGTTTCTCCTGACGCGGGCGGTGTTGAACGCGCGAGGGCATTTGCCAAACGGCTTAACGCCTCACTGGCTATCATTGATAAGCGGCGTGAAAAGGCAAATGTCTCCGAGGTGATGAACGTCATAGGTGATGTGGCAGGAATGAACGCAATTCTTTTTGATGATATGATAGACACAGCCGGAACTATCACACAGGCGGCGTCAGCGATAAAAGCAAATGGAGCCAAATGCGTTATTGCGGCATGCGCGCACGCGGTATTATCCGGCCCGGCCCTGGACAGGATAAATGATTCAGTCCTTGAGGAAGTTGTTGTTACCAATACAATACCCATGGACTGCAAAGTTGAGAAATGCAGTAAACTGACCGTGCTTTCCGTCGCGCCTTTGCTTGGAGAAGCGATAAAGAGGATACACGAGGAGTCATCGGTGAGTTCCCTGTTTCAATAAAAAATATATTTATGGGCGATCAGCATATTATTCTGCTCATCGTTTAACGGAGGTTCAAAAAAATGGAAAAGATTTTATTAAAGGCGGATGAAAGAAGAGAGAAGGGCAAGGGCGCTGCAAGGAGCCTGCGCAGGGCGGGACAGCTGCCTGCGGTTGTATACGGGGCCGGCAAGTCGATCCCGATAAAGCTGAATAGAAAAGAGATGGTAAGTCTTATAAAAGCAGGTGTTGCTGAACATGCCCTTATAACTCTTGAGCTTAACAGGGATAAGGCGAAGTCCACAGAGCATCCCGTGCTCATAAAAGAGTACCAGGTCGACCCGATAGACAGCATCCTGCTGCATGTTGACTTTATTGAGATATCGCTCAAAGATAAGCTCAAGATATCTGTTCCTATCATTATTACAAGGGAACCCAAGGGCATCAAAGAGGGGGGTATTCTTGAGCTGCAGATGAGAGAGGTTGAGATAGAGTGTCTTCCGACCCATATACCGCATGGCATCGAGGTAGACGCGGAGTTTATCGAGATCGGGCATTCTCTTCATGTAAGCGACCTGGTTCCTATGGAAGGCATAAAGATAATTTCTGACCCTGAGCAGGTTATCCTTGTTGTCAGTTCGCCAAAGATGGAGGAGGCTGTTGCCGCGCCTGCTGAAGGTGAGGTTAAAGAGCCTGAAGTGCTTAAAGCCAAAGGCAAGGCAGCAGAGGGAGAATCAAAGGAAACTAAAAAGTAATAATTATTATGTGGCTGGTTGTCGGCCTGGGTAATCCGGGACAGGAGTATGAGGATACAAGGCACAACATCGGTTTTATGGTTGTGGATGCCCTGGCGGCAGGCTCATCTATAAAATTAAAATACAAAACAGAAGCTTACCGTTATGGAAGAGGCTTTATCGAGGGGAAGGAGACGCTCCTGATAAAGCCTCTTACTTTTATGAACAGAAGCGGCAGGGCTGTAATGAGCGCCATTGCCAGGTTTAAAGAGATAGATAATATAATTGTTGTGCATGATGACCTTGACCTTGAGAAAGGGATTGTCAGGATAAAGCAGGACGGCTCTTCAGGCGGACACAAAGGTATCGGGTCTATCATAGATTCATTGGGTTCAAAGGATTTTCTCAGATTAAGAATAGGGATAGGGCGCCCAGCTAGGGTTCCGACAGAAGATTATGTCCTCAGGCCGTTCCCGAAAAGCGAAACAAAGATGCTGACTGAGACCATAGATAAGGCCGTAAACGCAGTTAAAGCAGTCCTTCATAAAGGCGTATCCTCCGCGCAGAACGAATTCCACAGGTAGAGAAGCAAACCTTTATTCAGATTGTCCGGATAGTTCCCAATGCCTCTGATATCTCATCTTCGCAATATGAATAAGACAGGCTCGCGCTGAAGACAAAGGGGATGTTCTGTATCTGCTTTAATCTTTCCGTCTGGTCATTTATGCTGTCGCCTTCTATTGTCGCGACTATCTTTCCGTCAGGATCGTGGAAATGGACTTCGCAATAGCCAATAGAGTTGATACGTTCTATAACATCCTGCAAGTGTTCTTTTGCCGTCTTGACAACAATGCCTGATACATTCATTTTGCGCCTCCTGTGGACTACTCGGTTTCAACACCTTCGTTTAAGTTATCTATCAGATTTGAATTGTAATGCCCTTGATCATCCCTGAACCCGCCTTTGAAAATATTCTTTACCGCCGGTGTCAGCTCTGTCTGTATCACATGGCATTGCACGCAGTTGTAACGGTTTCCGGCTAATTCGCCTTTCAGGTCTTTCCCTGTATCAAAATCCGTAAGGTGTGATTTAGGGATCGGGGTTGCACCTGTGGCCCCGGCCTCTTCCGGCATATGGCAGCCCATGCAGAGGTTTTCAGTCTGCGCTATGGGGAGCATCGCAGTGATATCATGCGGGATTAACGGAGGGCTGTTCTCAAAAGACCTCTCGAACCTGGTGCTCGTACCGGCTTCCTTGGTAATAGGCGCTCCATACACAGGGGCTGAGGTGTTTTCATCATACAGGTTTTCATGCCTCAGGCCAAGATCCTCTTCAGTATATATTTTTGTCTGGGCGCAGGAAAGCAATAAAAGTGAAACAATTGATACGGCCAATACCGGCATGATCCATATTTTTCTCTCTCGCAGCATAACATCCTCCTTTTTTATTTATAAATTTATTTTGAATATATATTGCTGAAATTCACAGCGTTGTCATCGCATACCTCAACGCACCTTCCGCAATTAATGCATTCCCCTGAGAGCACGGCCCCGCTCTGTCTGCCGACCATGTGCAGGACCTGTTTTTCAGGGCAGATATCAACGCACTTCATGCATGATGTGCATTTGTCCCTGTCATATCCGATCCGCA
>JACQZE010000025.1 GCA_016207885.1 Nitrospirota bacterium
AAAGAGCAATACTGATACGATTAACAATGATATTTTTATGCTCTTTTTCATAATATTATCTCCTATCAATTCATTTTAAGGACAATCGTATGTTAAAGTCCCTGTTGTCGTCATATACATGAAGTATCCCTGCCCCTGGTGCAGTGAATTTAAATTATTATACGGAAAGCCCTTAATAAACAGCTTGCCCTTCCCGCTTACAACAATATTATAATTGCCATCAATACACCTTAAGGCATCTGCAGGATTTAATCCCTCATCACCCCTATATCCAACCTGTACCCAGCCTGCTGTAAGTGTGCTTGTAGCAGCCTTTGAAAGCTTCTCACCTGGAAGGGTTATTACTATATCCTGATTTGCATATATCCAGTAAGCCCTGTCAGGAAGCAGTTTCTTAAGCGTATTAAATGGGGATCCAGGTATATGCACCTTCCCTTCAGGTCCGATAAGCAATAGATAATCTGTTGAGGATAACCCTATATCAGTCATTGCGGCATCAATATTTTCCACTGAATTCATGGCCGCCCCTGAAGCATATTCTCCCTGATCCGGCTGCGAGCCTGCCTTATAATAACCGACATCACTTATCCATCCAACAAGATTCCAGCCGGCATTAAGAGAAACATCGATACCAGGAACTTCAACTTCAGCAGCGGTAACAATAATCTGAGCAGTATCTATACCAACACCACCGTCATCATCTGTCACCCTCAGTCCGACTGCATAGTTACCAACAGCATCATATGTAATCTGCGCACCGTTACCGGATGTCTCATATATACCATCGCCATCAAGATCCCAAGCGTAATTAAGAACATCAGTATTCCCGGAATCTACAGCTGAACCCGAAAGAAGAACAGCGGTTCCTGCCACAGCGGAATAAGGCCCGCCGGCATCTGCCACAGGAGGAACATTGTTTATCATTATAGTAGTAGTTGTTGTGCCAATAGCGCCAAGATTATCAGTAACCTTAAGCCCGATAGTAAAAGGCCCAAGAGGGCCATCAATGGAGGCGGCATCAAATCCCATGGGGTTGCCAATCGTTTCATAGACTCCGTCGTTGTCTAAATCCCATGCATATGAGACTATTGAGCCATCAGCATCTGAAGAACCCGAAGCATCAAGCAGCGAGGTTGTCCCCTCGTTAACATTGTACGGCCCGCCTGCATCAGCTACAGGTGACTGATTAGGCGCTGCAACCCCGTCACCGCTCAGCGCCACAACAAGAGGGCTGGAAGGATCATTAGAGTATATATTTATTTCAGCGCTCTTTAATGCTACTGAAACAGGCGACATAGCAACTATCACCTCGCATGTATCAGCAGGAGCAAGGTTGCTTCCATTACATGAATCAGCCTGAACAATAAAATCTTCTACATCAGCGCCGGCAATTACAACAGACCCTAATTGTAAATCACCATTGCCTATATTATATACAGTAAATTTCTGGGTAACTGAGGAGCTTCCAACATATGTATTGCCAAAGTCATGAGACTGGGGGACAACAGTTGCATAGGCTGGTCTATTATCAGTAATTCTATAAACCTCTACACCATAAGTATAAAATGATGCAACATAAATCTTATTACTATTGCTGATAGTTATATCAACAGGCGTCCTCATAGGATTAGCAGAATCATAAAGCGCGCCAAGATGAGTACCATCATTATTATATACCTGTACTACATTCTGGAATACATCTGTAACATATACCCTCCCCTCTTCATCAACAGCCACACCGGAGGGCCTGAACAGCTTATTTGCTCCTATTCCGTAATCACCAAAACTGCGCATGTAATGTCCACTCATGTCAAAAACCTGAATCCTGGCACCTTCATAGGTACCTGCCGATGAAGATATTACCTGAAGGTCAGTCACTATAATCTCTCCGGCCAATGCATTAATAGCAATTGAAGTAGGATAATGGAAAAGCCCATTTGTATTACCGGAACCACCGAAGGAAAAGTTAAAAGTGCCGTCAGCATTATATACATAAACCACATCTCTTTCTGAATCCACCACATAAATATTTCCTGCAGCATCGAGAGCTATAGAAGCAGGCTTTAAAAAATTGCCGAAACTATTTATATAGTTACGGTTCTTGTCATAAACCTTTATTGTTCCACTGCTATCTCCTACATAAATACTGCCATTCCCAACTGCGACACTAATGGGTTCACTAAAACCATGTATAGTGTCTATATATGTTCCGTCACTGCCATAAATTACAAGTTTATTGCTCTTAGAATCAGTCACATATAAATTGTCATAAGCATCAAGAGCAACACCTGAAGGTGCCTGAAGCTTGCTGCTTATAGACTGTAGCCTGACATAATCAGGCATGACCGCTGCTTGGGTTTTAGCGGCAAAAGCAAAGGTTGACAATAAAAGTAGTGCAGAAATTGTAAAAATCGTTTGTATTTTATGTTTATATGTGGTCTTCATGTAATATAAGAAAGCAAAAACGATACCAAAAAAGATAACTCAATAAAAACAACGAGTTGTACCTATCATGCATATTGAAAAAAGTCTTTATAGCACCCACATGAGTGTTTTCACACAATAATCACAACAATAATAAATTATGGCCGATTATTTCTGGATTTTATTTCTTCCAGCCTTGCTTTAGAGGTAATTCCGTCACCAAAATCAGGAAACAGCCTGATAACTGCATTATACCCGGCTTCAGCTTCTTTCAGATTGTTAAGTTTGTAGTTTGATTCGGCATACATAAATAAAAGTGTTGGACTGCCAGCAGAACCGGATTTAGAGTAATCATTGAATGCGTCTCTGGCCAACACTGAGAGTTTTTCCCACTGTCCGCTTTTCAGGTAACTCGTGCCTAATGTTGTGTCAACAAGGTATTTGAATTTTGAGCCGGGATACCTTTTTATAAAATCGTTATAATGCGATTCAGCCTTGACAAATTCAGGCGGGTAGTAATCAGTCAATAAAATAGTGATCAGCCTGTAATAACTTTCCTGAGCAAGCGGAGCATCCGGATAATTATTTATGATCTCAAGATACTTCTTCTGCATCTCGAGAAGAACCTCATCCCTGTCAGCATCAGATGCCGATAAATCGAGCAGTTCACGAAAGACATTAATAGACTTGGTCTCCTGTTCCTCCTGTGGTACAGGTGATCTCCTGGCAGCACCGCCCTCCGGTCCGGATATTTCCTTTATCGGTGAAGTCGCGCACCCGTAAGAAAGCAAAACAAAAGCAATTAAAATGATAACTGTTTTTTTCATCAATATTGTTTCCAATTGTATTATTATACTTATGTTGTTATTTTACACTGTCTGATAAATATTTTCATATTTAATAAAATCTGCACATGTTCGACTGGTCAGGCCGATGTCATGCTGAATCTGCTGCAGCCATTATATTAAACCGGTCGATTTGTTGCTTATGTTTGCCATGAAAGATTATAATTTCACGTATTTTTTAGACCTCTTCAGAATATATTTGTAAATTTTTATCAAAAAAACCATTTCCGATAATTTGGAGGATTAATGAGCTTAAACGGACAGATAACCGATGTAAACAAGCTTAACAATATCGCAAGAGAGGTTCGTATCGATATCCTGAAGATGCTCACCTCTGCCGGCTCAGGCCATACCGGCGGATCTCTTTCAGCTACTGATATTGCAGTAGCAATATATTTCTCAAAGATGAGATACAACCCTCAGGATCCTTTATGGGATGGAAGAGACAGGTTCATTATGTCCAAGGGCCACGCAGCCCCATTGCTGTACGCCGTCCTTGCAAAGGCAGGGTACTTCTCAAAAGATATCCTCAATGACCTGCGTAAGATCGAGTCTCCGCTTCAGGGGCACCCATGCTGCAAGAGCCTTGCGGGAGTCGAGGTATCCACCGGCTCTCTGGGCCAGGGGCTTTCTGTCTCCAACGGCATGGCGCTGGGGCTGAAGCTGGACAATAATCCGGCAAGGATCTACTGCATAATGGGTGACGGCGAGGTACAGGAAGGCCAGGTATGGGAAGCTGCCATGACATCCGCACATTATCATCTCGACAATCTGTGCGCGGTCATTGACAGGAACGGCCTTCAGATCGACGGCCCTGTCGAAAAGGTAATGGGAATAGAACCGCTTACTGACAAATGGGCCGCATTCGGCTGGCATGTTATCAATATTGACGGGCATGACATAAAAGCGGTACTCGGCGCTCTCAACGAAGCAGAGAAGACCAAGGGCAAACCAACAATGATCATCGCCAATACGGTTAAGGGCAAAGGCGTGTCATTCTTTGAAGGCAAGGTCGAGTACCACGGCACTACCCCGTCAGTTGAGCAATTAGATAAAGCAATTAAGGAGATAAATAATGTCTGATACCGCAAAGAAACCTAAAGCAACAAGAGATGCATACGGGGAAGCGCTTCTTGAGCTTGGAAGAAAGAGGAGTGACGTAGTCGCCCTTGACGCCGACCTGTCGGGTTCTACAAAAACAAACAAGTTCGCTAAAGAATTCCCGGAAAGGTTTTTCAACATGGGTATTGCCGAGCAGGATATGATAGGGACTGCCGCCGGCCTCGCCCTTACCGGGAAGGTTCCATTTGCTTCAACATTCGCAGTGTTTGCAACAGGGCGGGCATGGGACCAGATAAGGCTTACACTATGTTACTCACGCACAAACGTAAAGATCGTCGCAACTCACGGAGGCATTACCGTAGGAGAAGACGGAGCATCGCATCAGGCGCTTGAGGACGTTGCCATTATGAGGGCGCTTCCAAATATGAACGTTGTTGTTCCCGCGGATGCCGCAGAGACCACATCGGCAATTAACGCAGTAGCATCCATGAAAGGGCCTGTCTATGTAAGGCTCGGCAGGGCCAATGTGCCGTACGTAATGCCTGATGATTACAGCTTCACTCTCGGCAAAGCACATGTCTTTAATATGGGAAAAGATGCGAATATTATAGCCTGCGGCATAATGGTAGACCTTGCGCTCAAGGCGGCTGAGATACTGAAGCAGGGCGGCATAGATACCGGGGTCATAAATATGTCAACGATCAAACCTCTTGACGAGGCTGTACTGCTTGAGGCCGCAAAAAATTCAAAATTACTTGTTACAGCAGAAGAGCATTCTGTTATCGGGGGACTGGGCGGCGCTGTTTCAGAGTTCATCTCGGAAAATCATCCTGTAACAGTAAAACGCATAGGCATCCAGGATACATTCGGATGTTCAGGACTGCCCTCTGAGCTCCTTACGTACCATGGCCTTACAGTTGAAAAGATCGTCGAAACAGTAAAGACATCACTGGGATAATGATCCGTTTCTCAAATGTTTCAAAGTATTTTGGCAAAGAACCTGTACTCACTGATATATCATTCACAATAACCGGATGAGGACGCTGCTGTATTCATATGATGCCGCTCTTCAGAATCTCTGGCGTGAAAAGTGGATAAACCTCCTTGCCGCTCTCTCAATAAGTACGGTTATGCTGATACTCGCCGCATTCCTTATATTAACAGCCAACATCGAATCATTTACCAATAAATATTTTAATGATTTCCGCATTATTGTCTATATGGATGAAGGCATCGGCAAAGATGAAGAAGACAGATTAAAAACACTTTTCCGGCAAGACAGCGACATATCAAGCGTAAAGCATATATCAAAGGAAGATGCCTTAGCGGAGCTGCAGAAGGCCCTGGGCACGGACAACTCACTACTTGAATCTGTTGACAGCAATCCGCTGCCCTCATCTTTTGAGCTTAAACTGAAACGTGGGGCGCTACGTCCTGCCCTCGTTAAACAAAAAGCAGCAATGATACTTCAGATTCCCGGGGTGGATGATGTTCAGTCCGGAGAAAAATGGCTCGCATCCTTTGTCAGGATAACCAGAGCCTTAAGGGCATTTGCATTGATAACCGGCTCAGCATTATTTACCGCTGTCATCTTTATATCATTCAGCACAATAAAGATACTCTTTTCCAGAAGAAAAGAAGAGAAAAATAACCTGAAGATGCCTGACGCGACAAGAGGGTCTATAAGGCTGACGTTTCTGCTCGAAGGCATCATCATCGGAACGCTTGGCGGCGCTGTCTGCTCATCTGTCATCCTGTTTTCCTATCCTGCAATTACCTCAAAATTAATTGAGCTTCTTCCGGAAACAGGGACATCTCTCTTCCATCTGCCTTTGGATATGTTATTGTTTGGCCCCATTGCCGGGGCGTTGCTAAGCCTTACAGGCAGTTTCATTGCAGTCGGAAAGAATAAATACTGACAAATGGAAACAAGAGAAGCAAAGACATTCCTTCTTATAATTTCAATAGTTTCTATCTCGCTTGCAGCTTCCTGTTTTTCACTTCTTCATGCGGCAGCCCCTGAAAAAGAACTTACAGATATCAGCAATAAAATCAAGGAGAGAAAAGAAAAGGTCAAAAAGACCAAAGAGGAAGAAAGGTCATTATCCACAAATCTGAAGACGATCGGCCTCTCACTCAAGGAGAAAGCTGATAAGATCCGCAAATACAATCAGATGATATCAGAAAAAACAGCCAATATAGATTCCGTTGATCAAAATATCACTTCCCTGCAGGCCGGCCTGGAAAAGAGGAAAAAAGTTCTTAATGAGCGCCTTCAAACAATATATAAGTTAGGGCAAAATGAGACAGCACATGTTTTCACATCTGCTGTCGACTATCAGAAGCTTGAAAGAAGAAGAAAATATTTAAGTTATATTGCGGAATACGACCGAAGATTGATTGATGATTATAAAGGTGGCCTTGTTAAGCTTGACGTTAATAAGAAATCGCTTGAGACACTTAAGGGCGGCCTCGAATCAGACAGGAAGCTTCTCAGTGAAAAGACCAGGGAACTGGAGGCGCAGAAACGCAAAAAAAGCACCCTGCTCACATCAGTAAAAGAGCGGCGCGGCAATTACGAAAAAGAGCTTGCGGAGCTGACAAAGGCATCAAAGAGGCTGCGCGCAATGATGAAGAGGATTTCAAGAATTGGAAGTTCAAGACCTTCTGCAGATAAAGGCTTCAGCTCCATGAAGGGCATACTGCCCTGGCCTGTCAGCGGCAGTATTGTTGTTCCATTTGGTAAATACATAGATCCTGAGCTGAAAATACCTGTCTATAAGAACGGGGTGGAGATCAAGACAAGCCCGGGAAGCCCGGTAGAGGCGATAATGGGCGGCAAGATAGTATTCGCTGACAAGTTCAAGGGGTATGGGCTGCTGGTAATTATTGATCACGGCGGAGGATACCACTCTCTCTACGGACAGCTGTCAGAGATTTTTCATAAAACAGGTGCTATAATAAAGAAAAACACAGTCATTGGTAAAGCAGGCATCTCAAAGTCACTTGGAATTCCCGCTCTTTATTTTGAGATAAGGGACAATGGAAAACCCATTGATCCTTATAATTGGCTGATGAAAAATAGCATTAATAAGACTTCAAAAAAATAAAATTATTTAATGTAATTACGAGGAGAAATGCTTAAAAACAAATCTTATTTCTGGTGGGTACTTATACTTCTTCTAATGATGACGCCTCTTGTGCTGAGCAAATGGGGGGCTGTTGAATCTGTCAGCGCTTATGAGGGGGAAGCATATAAAAGGATCAAGACCTTTGTAGAGGTGCTGTCGCTTGTAAAACAGAATTATGTTGAAGAAGTTGATGACAAGGAACTGGTATACGGCGCTATAAGGGGAATGCTGAGTTCCCTTGACCCGCATTCATCCTTCATGACCCCTGATTCCTATCATGAGATGCAGATAGAGACCAAGGGAGAGTTCGGTGGGCTCGGCATACAGATAGGAATGAAAGACAATATGCTTACCGTTATCGCTCCTATTGAAGATACCCCGGCCTTTGTCGCAGGAGTCAAGGCAGGCGACATGATCATAAAGATAAACAATGAGACAACAAAAGACCTGACCCTAATGGAAGCAGTTAATAAGCTCAGGGGAGATAAAGGCACTTCTGTAACCATTACGATAGTCCGGGCCGGCCTTGAAAAACCGATAGATTTCACCATCATAAGGGACATAATAAAGACAAAGAGCGTAAAGCATAAGATAATAGATAATGAAATAGGGTATGTCAGGCTTATGCAGTTTCAGGAGCAGTCAGCTGCTGACCTTGAGACCGCTTTAGTGGAAATATCCAAGACTAAAGGCATCACAGGGCTTGTTCTTGACCTGAGAAATAATCCCGGCGGGCTTCTTAACAGCGCAGTTGATGTATCAAGCAAGTTCCTCCCTGCAAACAAGCTTGTCGTCTATATCAAGGGAAGGGTCGGAGAAAAGACGGAATACAAGACTAAAAACGGCAATAAACCTTATGATTATCCGATGATCATTCTCGTTAATGAAGGAAGCGCCAGCGCTTCCGAGATAGTTGCAGGAGCCTTGCAGGACTGGGGGCGTGCCGTGATACTGGGCACCAAGACATTCGGAAAGGGTTCGGTTCAGACGGTTATGGAGCTGAGTGATGGTTCAGGCCTGAGGCTGACAACCGCGCGTTATTATACACCCAAGGACAGGTCGATCCAGACCACCGGTATCGAGCCTGATATTACAGTAAAGTCAGAGAACGGAACCGGCAACCACCCTGTTGTCAGAGAGAAGGACCTTGCAAGGCATCTTGAAAACGATTCAACAAAGAAGAGCGCAGACAAAGAAGATAAGAAGGATGAAGCAGTAGACAATACAGCCGTTAACGAAGAAGACGCTGCTGAAGCAGTGGCAAAAGATGAAAAGGCTGAGGACATTCAGCTTCAGCGTGCGGTTGACCTTCTTAAGGGATGGCAGGTATTTAAGGAATTGAAAAAGGCATCATAATAATACGCATCATATTAAATACGGCAAAAGACTCAATGACATTAAGTCATTGAGTCTTTTTTTATTCTAATCTTCTGAATTAACAGGGGCTTCTGCTTCAACATCCCTGGGAGTCTCTTTAACGCTGTTCTGCCGTTTCAGTCTCTTCTCATCCTGCTTTTTCTTCCGATCCAGTTCTTTTCTCCTCTTATTGGCACCATACATGCCCGCGCGTACCGCCATAGTCGCCTCTCCTTTTAATCCGAAAAATATTCTCTAAAGTTAAATTAAACCGTCAAACCATCAATGTGAATTTTACTGCGGAACAGCTAATGCGATGAGTGTTTACCTTTATTATTGTACTTGATATTGACCTTATAGGAGATCCCGACATCACCTGAGATATAAGAATCTTTACTTACCTTGAATACTTCCCTGCCTGTTCCGTTCTTTTTATGTTCTTTAACCATAGAACTGATAAATGGGGTCAGGTTAAGATTTCCATAAAGACAATCCTTAATAATGCAGTTTATATCAAAATAGGCATAACTGGATTGAGAAAAATTAAGAGTGCGTTCAAGAGAAAAGGAACTCGATGTCTTCCGGTCATAGGTCATATGGATCACAATATCCGAAACATCAGGGAAACATTTGGAAACAAGGCCTACTGCTTTCATCTTTTCATCCATCTGAACCTTTTTTGCCATATAACTTTGATTTTTCATCTACCCATCCTTTTAGAATGTATTTTTTACTGATGAAAACTTTTTTGCTTATCTATTATACGCCCTTCATCTATTTAATTCTTTTTTAGGCTGATTATATTTTTCCCCTCTAAGAAGAGGGGTGCAGGGGTGTGTATCAAGAGGGCTTAGGAAGTTATGTTTTAAAGCTAAATTCTATGCTTCTGAAGAAGTTCGATCCTTGTCGGGCAATGGCAGCTGAAAGAAGATCCATAACAGAGGATGTAAGGGCAATGCTGTTTAAGCGCCTCGTTTTCCTTAAGAAAAATGCCGTTCCCTAATAAATAACGGTCTATAGAGCAGGAACAGTTCTCAAAATTGCCGTCTAAGCATGCAAAATCATGGTCGCATTTTTTTGTTTTTCTGATAGTTTCTTCACTGATCGGGTAACGCATTGTTGCTCCTATAAGTAAACAGTATGAAATTTTCGCGAAAAAAACAAGGGGGAATATTTCAGTACGCTTGTCAGAATTGTATCCGGGCAACAAAAAAGTCGGAGAGTCTGTTCTATTTATTATAGACCCTGTAAATCTCAACCCGCGCAGGACATGTGCAGATGAGATCATCGCCCATTGTCTTCATATACGGGCATTCTTCCAGAGTTCTTTGGGCAATATGAAGAAAACCGGCACGGGGTTTACCGATAATACAAAGACAGGGATCTTCGGAATCCTTGCACATGAAATCATGCGGGCATTCAGAAGCCCGCTCAAAAAATATTTTATCGATATCAAAAGACATTGGATTATATTTCCTTGCGATAAGCTTAACATTTTCATTGAAGGGCTATCTACTCGGACAGAAGCTAAACTACTTCTTGTCCCCGGGCATGCAGATCCACAAGACCACATACAGCAATAATCCCGCGCCGAAAGCCAGCATAGAGAATAAAAACCCGGCTCTCCACATCCAGGATGGAATCGGTGTCGCTTCACCCAATCCTCCACACACGCCTCCGATGAAACGATCCGTAGAAGACCTCTTGGCATTCTTTAAATTCTCCCAGATGCTCATATCTTCCTCCGATGTGCTGCCCAGCCTACTTTCTTCTTAACTGCTTTTTAGCTGCCTTAACTACCTTAGCCGCTTTCTTCTCAACCACCTTAGTTACTTTAGTTGCTTTTTTCTCAACTGCCTTTGCTACGTTAGTAACTTTCTTCTTAGCTACCTTAGTTGCTTTAGCTACATTCTTCTCAACTGCCTTAACTGCCTTAGCCGTTTTCTTCTCAACTACCTTTGCTGCTTTAGCTACTTTCTTCTTGATAGACATTTAGCCTCCTGTGAAAAATAAAATGTTTACGATTTATGGGATTGTTAATGATGCTATGCCTTAAGAAACAATATAAGCAAATAATGAATTTGTCAACAAATTTTTTGTAGGTATTGGCAAAATGGAGGTGGCATGGAGCTGGTTTCAGGATTTGGAACGGGAGTGCGTATTTGAATGTATTTCCATTTGCGGATTGATAACGAAAAACTCACTAATGATTATGGATTATCATCAGCAGATGTTATTAATGGAGTAGGCGTACTACTGGGCAACTCCTCAGCTCTTGCCTGTGTTCGCCAGACAATATCAGCTATTTCACGAATCCTGTCGACAAATGGCTTAGCATCGTCACCAAACTTTGAACCAGCAAATGAGAGAGTTACATAACATCCGAGAATTGAAATGATGAGGAATGAAATAATTATCGTTTTTTGTAATGTTCCTTTATGCATAGGAAACAATATAAACAAATGATAAATTTGTCAACACTTTTTTTGAGTATTGGAAAACATGGAGTAAGACATGAAGATGCTCATATGAAATGATTACTACCTGAAAAATATGGTGCCCCCTGCAAGAATCGAACTTGCGACACCAGGTTTAGGAAACCTGTGCTCTATCCAACTGAGCTAAGGGGGCTTCATAAGATCAAGTATTTGGTCGGGGCGAGAGGATTCGAACCTCCGGCCTCACGGTCCCGAACCGTGCGCGCTACCAGGCTGCGCTACGCCCCGTGACAGAAATAATACCATATACGCAGGAAGAAATTCTAAGGGAGATACTAAACTTCAAACGCGTCCCTGATAAGCTCGATCTCAGGCTTCTGATTCTCATAGCATATGCTGACAATATCAAACCGGCACGGCGGGGTCTCTTTGAGCTTCTTCAGGTACAGGAGAGCGACATTCGCTATCTTGCGCCTTTTTGTCTTGTTAACCGCTTCAAACGGTCGGCCGTACAAAAGACTTTCTCTCGTCTTGACCTCAATAAATACGAGCGTCTCACCATCCTGCGCGATGATATCTATCTCTCCGAGAAAGGTCTTGAAGTTCTGCTCTAATATTCTATAACCGCTCTTCTGAAGAAAAGTTACGGCAATGCCCTCACCCTTCTCGCCTAACCTCACTACTGACTGCCGCTCCCATCAACATCTATGCTCCTGTAAAAGCATGTTCTATTTCCCGTGTGACATGCTCCCTTGCCTACCTGCTCCACTTTTATAAGCAGGGTATCCTCATCGCAGTCATAGAGGATCTCCTTTACAAGCTGAACATTCCCGGATGTCTCGCCCTTCATCCAGTACTTCTGGCGCGAGCGGCTCCAGAAATGCGTCTTGCCGGTATCAACCGTTTTCTTAAGAGATGTCTCATTCATATAAGCAAGCATCAGAACCGCGTTGTCGCTTACATCCTGGATTATGACCGGTATCAGCCCGTTTTCCTTGTATTTCAGTTCAGGTATCATCTGTTCTCCTTAACTCTCAACTTTTAACTTTTCACTTTTTTGTGTATCTTATAATCTCAATGTTATTTCGTATATATAATATAGAGATGAAGAAAGGCCTTTTTGCTTTTACGGCAGCCCTGCTGTTAGCGCTGGCGCCCTCTTTTGTCAATGCCTCTTCAATGAAGATCATAGGCCCGGACGCGATGATAAAAGAGAATGATATCATTGTAACCACCGGGGTAGCTAATGTCAAAGACCTGGAGAAGAGCGTTAACTCAGGCATTGAAAAAGAGGTCATCTTCACGGTTGAGCTCTTTCGCGTATGGGCATTCTGGCCTGATGAGTTCGTCTCTGCCAAAAAGATAAAGATGATGATCAGATATGATAATCTCCGTGACCAGTACTGGGCATCTTCTACCGGCAATGACGGCATGACAGCTAAAAGGTTTAAGGATTTCGAATACATTCAAAACTGGTTATCCTCAATAAGCCCCATATCACTGGGAAATGTAAAAGGTTTTGACGAGGGAGAATATTATGTCAGGGTCGTCATTGAGTCAAAGAGCAGGGAGTATCCTCTGTTTATCGGCATGCTGATGCACCTCATACCTGAGACCGAGATGAGCCTTGCGAAAGAATCCGGAACATTCATTGTCGGAGATGCCAAGTGAAGAACCTCAAGATAGTCCTCGGCCTTCTCGGGATGAGCATCCTGGGAATATTCATAACCGGGATTGTTCTCAACTATATCGGGATCGAGCACGGCCCGCTGCTTATAAAGATAGGGCTGGTCTTTATCTCTGTTAATATAATTCTCTTCCTGTTTCTTTTGATATTCTTCGTAGCGCGCAACCTCCAGCACCTTTATTCCGAGAAGAAACAGAAGACCATCGGATCAAAGTTCAGGATAAAACTTGTAAGCGCATTTATGGGCCTGACACTTGTCCCATCGATCCTTCTCTTCATCCTCTCCCATGAACTTATCAAAAGCTCTATTGACACATGGTTCTCGATAGAGGTTCAGAAACCGATATATGACACTATGGACATAGCCAAGACGTTCTATCTCGAAGAACGGCAGAATGCCGTTATATATGCCGAGCTTATAGCATCCGGCAAGGGCATCATCATGACAGACGGAAATGTAAATTATCATACTGATAAGTTCATCACTCGCCTGATCAAGGGCACTGACAACCCTGATTCAGACCTTGTCAGGGAAGCATTTACGGGAAAGTCCGATACTGAAGTGATATCCGGCGAAAACGGCGATACGATAAGGGCGGCGGCGCCGGTCTATGAGAATGGAAAGGTCACATCTGTTGTTATCGTTGAAACCCTGATCTCAAAAGATGTGGTCAACAAAATGGAGTCTATCAAAAAAGCATTCAATGAATATGTGCAGATAAGCGCACAGCAGAACCCCGTAAGGTTCATCTATTTCATGATGCTGACCGTGGCAACACTGCTCATCATCTTTCTTGCGCTCTGGATCTCGCTCCGGATCGCAAAGAGTATAACGGTCCCGATCCGTTCACTTGCGGAGGCGACAAGCACTGTTGCTCACGGCGACCTTGACTTCAGGATCGGCCTCAAGAGAGATGATGAGATAGGCATGCTGATAAACTCCTTCAACCAGATGCTTGATGAGATAAAGAACGGGAAACTCTCCCTTGAAACCGCGTACAAGGATTCAGACCGCAGAAGGCTAAGCATGGAGGCTATCCTTGAGACCATCAACACCGGGGTCATAGTCTTTAACCGGCCGGGAAGGATAATCACCCTGAACAAGGCGGCCTCATTAATGCTTGACATCGACAAAGACAAATTTACCGACAAGGGTTACAGGGAACTCCTCGACAAGCTTAATTCGGAAGAGATAGATTCGATGGTAAAACGTCTTGGAGAAAGGGGCTTCGGTTCGGTTGAGAAAGAGATACATCTGTATATCAACGGCAGGCCTATGGACCTCCGCGTATACATCGCGGCATTAAAAGACTCGGCAGATAACTTTTTAGGCACCCTCGTCGTCTTTGACAACCTCACCGAAACGATATTGGCACAGAGAGCGCTCGCATGGCAGGAGGTTGCAAAGAGGATTGCTCACGAGATAAAGAACCCTCTGACGCCGATACGCCTTGCCGCTGAGAGATTACTGAAAAAATGGAACAGCAAATCCGATGATTTTGATGATGTGCTCAGAAGGTCGACAAATACCATAGTGAAAGAGGTGAACAGCCTGAGGTCCCTTGTTGACGAGTTCTCAAGGTTCGGAAAGATGCCGAAGATAAATCTGGAGTTCTCAAACATAAAAGATATACTGGACGAAGTAGTTGAGCTCTACAGCAATCTCAGGGATACAAAGATCATAACCTCGATCAAAGAGATGCCTGAGATAGAAATAGACAGGGAACAGATAAAGAGGGCCCTGATAAATCTGATAGACAACGCAGTACAGGCTCAGACAACCACCATTTGGCTTAATGCCTTTCACGACCAGTCCCTCGACCTCATAAGGATAGAGGTGATCGATGACGGAACAGGCATTAAAGAGGCTGACAAGGAAAAACTCTTCTTCCCTTACTTCTCTACAAGGAAAGAAGGCACAGGGCTCGGGCTTGCCATAGTGAACAGTATCATATCAAAACACAGGGGATACATAAGGGTACAGGACAATGCGCCCAAAGGCACTCAGTTCATAATTGAACTTCCGGTGGGATAACAAAAGTTTCAAGTCAGAATGTATAATTAATAAACCTTTTATATTTAGAACGATATGGCTAACATTCCAAAAGCAAAGATACTTGTCGTAGATGACGAAGAGAGCATATTAGAGACCGTTTCCGGGATTCTTGAAGATGAAGGCTATGAGGTTGCCACAGCCGCTTCAGGAAAGGAAGGCATAAGGCAATTCAAGGAAACCTCGCCCGATGTCGTGCTGCTTGATGTCTGGCTGCCTGATACCGACGGCCTGGAGGTCTTAAAAACCATCAAGGCAGATGCTGATGCGGTATCAGTGATAATGATATCAGGCCACAGAAATATTGAAAAAGCGGTCGAGGCCATCAAGCTCGGCGCATACGACTTTCTTGAAAAGCCGTTGTCTCTTGAGAAAGTGATAATCCCCATAAACAACGCTCTTGAAAAGCAGAGGCTTGAGAGGGAGAACATTGAGCTCAGGAACACTATCTCGAAAAAATGGGAGATCATCGGCGAGGGGCCTGCCATGAAGACTATCAAACATGAGATAGCAACAGCCGGCGCCTCTCAAAGCAGGGTCATAATATACGGCGAGAGCGGGACCGGCAAGGAACTGGTTGCCCGTTCGCTTCATGAGGCGAGCGACAGAAAGGACAGGGATTTCATAGAGGTCAATTGCGCTGCCATCCCGCAGGAGCTGATCGAAAGCGAACTCTTCGGGCATGAGAAAGGCTCCTTCACCGGCGCCTCAGACCGGAAGAAGGGCAAGTTCGAGCTTGCTAACAGAGGCACCCTATTCCTTGATGAGATAGGCGACATGTCAATGACCACACAGGCAAAGGTGCTCAGGATAATAGAGACCCAGGAGTTTCAGAGTGTCGGCGGAAGTAAAAACATCAAGGTGGATGTG
The DNA here is from genome assembly GCA_016207885.1 of Nitrospirota bacterium. Taxonomy (NCBI): domain Bacteria; kingdom Pseudomonadati; phylum Nitrospirota; species Nitrospirota bacterium. Next base: position 15,867 of record JACQZE010000025.1, read on the forward strand.
AGGATAATCGCCGCTACCAACAAAGACCTTCTTAAAGAGATCAAGAACGGAAATTTCAGAGAAGACCTTTATTTCAGGCTGAATGTTATACCAATCCATATGCCCCCGCTCAGGGAGAGGAAAGAAGATATACCGCTGCTTGTTGAACATTTTCTCGCAAGCCTTGCAAGGCAGTACGGCCAGAAGAAGAAGATAATGAGCAAGCCGACGCTCAACTCGCTGATGGGCTATGACTGGCCTGGAAATGTAAGAGAGCTCAAGAACACGATCGAGCGTTTTGTAATAATGAACCCTACCGAGATCATCGATGTTGTTGACATCCCTTCAGCAAAAAGCTCCGGCATCGTCCTGTCAGGCGACAGGACGTTAAAAGACGCGAGAGAAGAATTTGAAAAAGAGTTCATCCTGAAAAAGCTGCAGGAGAACAACTGGAACATCTCAAAGACCTCGGAGATTTTAGAGATAGAAAGAAGCAACCTTCATAGAAAGATGAAGGCGTTGGGAATAGAGACCCCGTAGGATCATTGAACAACATTGGGGTCTTCCTCAGGGTTTTCCTCCAGATCTTCAGTGCGCGTCGGCGTCTCTGTCTTAATGTTCGGGGCAGGTATTATCTTGCGCTCCCTTATTGTCGGGGTCGGCGTCGGAGTAGTAGTCTTGGTCAGTCCCTTATCCTCCCTGAGCTTTAATTCTATCGTCTCGTCACCCCTTAAAAGCACAACCTTGTCTTCCTGTATATCTTTTACAACAAAGTCCCCGATCGTATCATTGATAAAGTAGCGCTTTGTGTTCTTTGTCTCAGGATCCTTAAGCATGGCGGACTTGCTGCTGCCGATGATCAAAGTGCCAAAGAGCTTTGGAACTTCTTTGGATACTGCCTGCCCCGGGCCATTCTCGGTCTTTGCAACAGGCATTGCCCTTGCAGGGCTGAATATATTCCTGTCTGATATCACCTGAAAGACCGACTCGCCCGGGAATCCTATCTTCGGGGCTATCGGCACGCTTTCCTGCCTGACTTCCGCAGGCCCGGTCTCTGAAGGCAGATCAACGGAAAACTTTACGGCATTATACGCCTTTATCCCGAGAAAGCTTATCAATACAAGAAGCGCCAAATTTATTAAAAAATAATTCCGGAATATCATTTCTCTTCCTTAACCGCTCCTTCATCCGCAGGCTTCCTGATGAAGCCGGTTATCACCGCTGTAACATATACATCTTGAGGGTTATTGGCATTAGTCACCCTTACTTTCAGGTCCGTAATATTAAGCAGCAGCGCGGACACCCTGATCCTGTAAAGAAAGCCCTTCAGCTTTTCCGTATCTGAAATAAAACCTATCTCAACCGGAACACCAAGATAATAGCCGGCGTCAACAGCCGCGAGGGTGCGTTCAGACTTCATCTCTATCAGCTGGGAAGAGAGCGTATCCTTCAGAATGCTCTGAAGCTCAGCAGCGGCAACAGGCGGCTTATCGCCGTTCAGCAGCGATTTCTGCTCTGTTGAGGCGCTCTGTTTTATCCTGTCCAGTTTCTCCTGAAGAATCCCCATGTCAGACAGGTTCTTCATCTGCTTTTCAAGCATCATCTGCTTTGCATCGGTCAATTCCGCCATCTCGGTTCTGGTATCCCCATACCATCCGCTGATCCAATAAATAATTATCAGAACGGCCAAAATCGTCCCTGTAACAATAACCCTCTTCTCTCTTGCGCTGACTCTAAATGGCAGGTTCATCTTTTGTCTCCACTACAGGTTTTGTAATGTCAGATTCATCTTTTATCTCAGCAACAGGTTTAACAACATATGCCTTGATCTTGAATCCCTCTTTGTCCTTTGTTTTGTTTATAGACCCGACAAACTGGACATTCTCAAACATTGGAGAAGCCTCTAAAAGAGAGATGAGTTTTGAAGCTGAATCCGAATACCCGCCGATCAAAAGCTCACCTTGGGCATTTTCCTTATCACTGTGGATGGCCTTTCCATACTGGAAGTTGGATATCCATGTATCATCCGGCAATATATTTGTAAGCTCTGCCAGCATCTCGATTGTTAACTCGCTCCCCTCAACAGCAGCCAGAAAATCGTCCTGCTTTCTGAAGGATTCCAGCTCGGCGGAAAGTTCCCTGTATTTAATGATCCTGGGCTCATTCCTGATCAGTTCTTCATCTATCCGTTTAAGCAATTCCCTCTGCTTCAGAAGATCCGATGCCCCGATAAGAACGATCAGGGATACTGCGATGCATGCCAATATCTTTGCCGCAAAGGAGGCGCCCCTGTTCATCTCATAATCAAGCTTATGAGGAAGTATATTTATTCTGTATCTTCCTATGCCGAGCTCGCCGAAACAACCGCCCACGGATGGCGCCAGGCCTTTTGTATCTTTAGAACCTGCCGCGCCTGAAAAACGAGGAAGCGCTTTAACCGCGACCTTAACTGCTCCGGTACCGGAGGAGAGGCTATCGGCAAGCCCCGGGAATAGAGAGTCATCGCCTGAAACGATAAGTTTTTTATATCCTTTAAGGTCAAGCCCGGCCTTTATCTCGTCAAGATAGCCCTGGATATCTCCGGATAAAAGCTCTGAAGCATCATCTGAACCGCATGGGAATGACCGTACACGCAAAGCGTAGCCATTTCTTATGACAGCAAGGCTGGCCGCCGCCTTATCAATATGAAGAGAGATATTTGTTTCGCCCTTCTGCGACAGGCGCCCGGCTCCCGGCTTGATGCCTATGACACTCTTCCAGCCGCCTGCATGAATGCCGCCGAGTTCAACAGCATTCAGCACGGCAAATGAAGAGACCGTTATGCTTTGCGGCTCTAATGAAAGTTTCCTGAGGAATTCGCGGACCTTCTCAGCCCTGCTCTTCTGCACGGTCACAAAAACAACAGAACAGGCAGAATCCGTCTCCTCAACAACCTGAAAATCATAGAGCACCGTATCCATATCAAAGGGGATATGGCGCTCTATCTCATACTTCATCATATTGGGAAGCGCCTTTCTGCCCCTGCCTTTTACAGACGGCACATCGGCGAACTTGATAAGCGCCCATCTGTCAGGGATGGTGACAAAGGCCTTTCCCGCGCCGGCTGAGCGCCTCTTGAGATGTTCCCTTATCGCGGCTATCGTTATATCATCATCCTTAAAAGGGAATGATGATGAAGACAGCAGGCTTACGCCCGATAACCCGTTCTTCAGTATCGATACCGTAAGCGAATCTTCCCTGAACTCTATTCCTGTAAAGACACCGAAAAGTTTACCCGGCATAGTTATCATTCCAGTATAATGTCTCCAGCCCTTTAGCTGTCTTCTGCGCAGTCACCTTTATGCTCCTCTTTATCGTACTGTCCCTGTTAAAGCCGGTCGATATGATCGTGAAATAATTCGAAGTCACAGCGCCGCCGGGAACCGCGTTCGGCCTGAAACCCGTATCCACCTGGCTCCTTATGTTATTCGCAGTATCAAATCCAAAGACAGCCTCAAGCACTCTGGATGCTGACGTGCTGAGATTTATCTCGTTTGAACCCCATACTGTGAAATAGTCTTTGATCCCCTGATATTCATTCTCTCCGCCTGCCGCGTTTGAGCCGTAAAATATCTCAGGGGTGACACCCTTCACAAGCAGCAGTTCCTCAACAGAATCAAAGTTGCCATCCTTGCAGCTGTAAGGAACAGGCAATGACCGGTAATAATCCTCTTCAGCGCCGTTAATCATATGCAGGCTGTTAGGGTCGCGCCAGTCAATGATAGAGTCAACAACTATATCAGTTGCGGCTGTCTCAACGCCTGAGCTCTCAATTATATACCTCAACTGGTTAACCGAGGCTGTATTAATATTAAGCTTCCCGCTCTCATCAATAATAGTATATTTGAAACTTCCTTTTCCAAGCTGCACATCCCTGTTAAAGATGAAATTCCCGTCAGCTTCCTCATTCAGGCTCCCCTCACGCCGCTCGAAGGACAGGTTCCCGTCCCCGTCAAAATATACATAAGCATCTCCCGGCACGGACATTATCTCCGACTTGGCCTGTTCAAAGCCGGCAAGCGCCAGCTGGTATGCCTCCTCCTCCTCCTTGAAGTTCCTTGTGATGTTCAGCTCTGTCCTCATGGTGTTGGAGAACTCGGCAACAATAACAAGGAGCATGACGACTATCCATATAACAAGTATAAATGCCGCTCCGCCCTTCTCATTCAGAAGATGGCCAGTATCAGCCCTTTCAATCTTATCACACATTCCGGGAAGCATCATCATTTCAGCCTTAAGGATGCGGGCATCGTAATTATAAACGGTTCGAACGGGTCTATCTGCACCCTGACAGCATCGGGAAAGCCCTCCCCCGCCTCCCATGACTCAAGCCACTCATCCTCTGCTGACGAGAAGTAAGAGAACGTGACCTTGCCGATCTCCGGGTCGAAAACCTCTTCATCACCTGATATCTTGTCATGAAACTCCTTGTCCGGAAGCGGCCCCTCCTTATAGTAAAGCACGCCGTCCTTATAAAAATATCTTACCCATTTAAAGCCTGAAGAATCCGCGTCTGTAAGTACTGTGACAAACATCAAAGAGTCGCTCTCGCCTTCAAATATCACCGCCCTCTCGCCGTCAAACACCATCCAGTAAGGGTAAGCGGACTTTATCTGCTGTGAGATGAGGCCGGACAATATCCTCAGCTTCTGTGTCTGCGCCGTCTCTGACTCTCCCCTTTCCCAGGCATTCATCCCGAGCCTGAAAACACTGCCCACTATCAGTGTGACAATGCTCATTATCGTCATCGCAAGCAGGATCTCAACCAGCGTAAATCCGTCCGGGTTTAACCGGACTGCATTATGTCGACTCATCATCTGTCAATGCCTTCAAGCTGACAAGCTCTATTGAACTCTCCTTTGTAACCGCTGTTGTCCATGATATCTTTACTTTCAGCTGCCATAAGTTATACCTTGCCTCTTCAGAAAACATATAAGGGACAAGCTCGGCCTCCCATCTGAAACCGTCATTAAAATCCCCGCTGCCCGCGGCAGGCTTAAAAGAAAGCTCCTCCATCTTTTCCTTTGCATGTACGACAGCCCTCGTATAGTCGCACGAGGACCTGCTCGCCCTCAGCCCGGCGGAAAAGAGCCGCATTACCATTACAAGGCATATTGACATGATCGCTATCGAGACGATCACCTCGATAAGAGTGAAGCCTCTGCTTCTACAGCTTCGGGTTCTCAACATTGACCCTCCCGGTAAGCCTGCTGACCGATATAACATATTTTTTGCTCTCGTTCATTATCTCCATCACCCCGGCTGATGAACCGCCCTGGGGAGTGAATTCTATCTGAAAGAGGTTAGGCACTATTTTGTTAAATCCGATACGCCGCAGATCCCGGGGCAGCTCCTTTTTAAGGCGCAGGTTAGCCAGGTCTTTATTTTTGTCCATCCCCGCGTCATACAGGCCGTATGTCATAGTGACATTATTTACTATAAAAAAATAAGACTTCTTCTCTGATATTGCGCGGCTTCGCGCAAACCTCAGCGATGCTGATATCTCTCTCGCAGCCTTCTTGATCTCAGTGCCGCCTGACTTCCTGGCCACTACTATTCCGGTGACGCCTGCCGCTATCCCCATGATCAGCATCACAATAACAAGCTCAAGAAGCGTGAAGCCTCTTCGGGATGGATCAGGTCTCATATTACAGGCCTAATTGGCCTTCCAGCTGACTATGTCGGCATTATCCCCTTCGCCGCCTTCTGTTGCGTCTGCGCCGTAAGAGTAGATATCATAGTCGCCATGGCTTCCGGGTGAGATATAATGATAAGGATTCTTCCACGGATCACTTGGGACTTCCGCCTTTTTAAGATACGGGCCGTTCCATTCAGGGATGCCTCCGGGCGCGGTGATCAGAGATGAAAGCCCTTCTGAGGTAGAAGGATAACGCCCTACATCAAGGTAGAATGAATCAAGCGCTATCTCAAAATAGCTGATCTGCGTAGCTGCCGCCTTATTCTTTGCCTGCCCTATCTTGCCCATGAACCTCGGCAGGACAATAGCTCCCAGCAGGCCCAGTATCACCATGACCACCATCAGTTCAAGAAGTGTGAACCCTTTTGCCTTCCCTGATCTTTGCTTTGATATATTCCCCATAATAACCTCCGGTATTTATTTTATATGCGCCTTTATAAAATCCATCGCAAACCTAAAACGGCAATTCATTAATAGTCAGCATTGCAAGAAGTATGGAGATCAGTATGAAAGTAACTATGACCCCCATGGCAAGTATGAGTATCGGGCCGAAGAGCGTAAGCAGCCGCTTCGTAGTGATCTTGACCTCAACATCGAACCGTTCGGCTATCTTGATGAGCATGTGGTCGAGCCTGCCGGTATCCTCTCCTATGGTGACCATGTGAACCGCCAGAGTCGGGAATATGTCGTTGTTTCTCAGAGGCTCGGATATCCCCCTTCCCTTTCTCACAGACTCCCTTACTGATGCTATTATATTGGACATCTTTTCGCTGCCCAGCGCTCCGCCGACTATCTGAAGCGAGTTCAATATCGGCACGCCGCTCGCCAGCAGGGTTCCCAGGGTTCTTGCAAAACGAGAAACTATGATCTCTTTGAAAAGTTTGCCTATAACAGGCAGCCTGAACCTGAAGGAATCCCACCAACGCTTCCCCTGTTCGCTCTTCAGATAGGCCCTTGCGGTAACAAAAGCCCCTGAGGCAAGCAGCAGAAATGCCCACCAGTAATTCCTGAACCAGTTGCTGACAACAAGCAGTATCTTGGTAGGCAGCGGAAGTGTCGCTTCCATATCGGCAAATATCTGCGTGAACATCGGCACTACGAAGGTAAGCAGGATTACGATAGTTCCGCCCCCGACCACGGTAAGTATCGCAGGATAGATGAGCGCGGACTGCACATCATCCTTCATCGTCTGGGTGCTTTCAAGGTATGAGGTCATCTTTGATATCGTATCTTCAAGAAATCCGCCTGCCTCTCCTGCCCTTACCATATTGACGTAAAATGCCGGGAAGACCGCCGGGAACCTTGAAAGCGCGTCTGAAAATGACTTGCCGTTCCTGACATGGTTGAGTATCTCATCAACGATATCTTTTAACGCCTTCTTCTCTGTAAGCTCCGACTGGATGGATAGAGATTTTTCAAGGGGAAAACCCGCCTCAAGGAGCACGCCGAGCTGGTATGTGAAGTTCATCAGGTCCTTGCCGCCGACACCTGACCTTACAGGAGATAAAAGCTTTGACAGAATTCCGTTTGTTGCTTCTTTGGCCTTATCAACCTTTAAAGGGAAATAGCCCATCTCCTGGATGCGCTGTACGGCAGTGCGTTCATCATCAGCTTCTATCGTGCCTGTGATATCCCTGCCGTCTTTTGTGGTCGCGTCGTAAGAGAAAGTCCCCACTAACTGCCCTCCTGCGTCACCCTCATGACCTCTTCTATGGTGGTGACCCCCTCTCTGACCTTCTGCCATCCGCTCTGTGAAAGGGTCTGCATGCCTCCTGCGATAGCCTTATCTCTTATGACATCGGAGCTTTCCTTATCAAGTATCATCCTGCGTATCGCCTCGTTCACCTTCATCAGTTCAAAGATGCCGATCCTGCCTCTGTATCCGGTCTGCCTGCACTCGACGCAGCCTGCGCCATGATAGGCAGGGGCATCGCCGAGATTGGGCCTGACCTTGTCCATGAGCTGAACAGGCGGGGTAAAGACCACTTTACATGCAGGGCAGATGACCCTGACAAGCCTCTGCGCGAGAACGCCGATGAGAGATGAGGATACAAGAAAGCCCTCTATCCCCATATCAAGAAGCCTTGTTACAGCCCCGGCTGCGTCATTGGTGTGGAGTGTGCTGAAAACGAGATGCCCGGTCAGGGCGGAGTGGATGGATATCTCAGCCGTCTCAATGTCCCTTATCTCACCGACCATGATAATGTCAGGGTCCTGACGCACGATATGCCTGAGGCCGTTGGCAAAGGTGAGCCCTATCTTCGGGTTGACCTGTATCTGGTTTATGCCGTCGGTCTGGTATTCGATAGGGTCCTCTATGGTTATTATTTTTTTGTCTTCAGAATTGATCTTGCTCAATGACGCGTAAAGGGTTGTCGTCTTGCCGCTTCCGGTAGGGCCTGTTACGAGGATCATTCCATACGGAGTGGTGATCATGCTCCTGTAGTCCTCGAGCGTCTTGTCCGGAAAACCGAGATACCTGAGGTCTATCAAAGAAGCTCCGCTGTCAAGTATCCTCATGACTATGCTCTCGCCGTGCGCCGTGGGCATGGTCGATACCCTGAGGTCTATCTCCCTGCCTGATACCCTGAGCTTTATCCTTCCGTCCTGCGGAAGCCGCACCTCAGCGATATTAAGCCTCGACATTATCTTTATCCTTGAGATGACCGCGGCCTGTATCCTCTTCGGCAGCAGCTCCACCTCGCTCAACGCGCCGTCTATCCTGTATCTGACCTTTACATTATTCTCAAACGGCTCTATGTGAATATCACTTACCCTGCTCTCAACAGCGCGGGTCAGGACCATATTGACAAGCTTCACTATCGGCGCCTCAAACGCCATATCCCTCAAGTGATGGACATCTTCATGCATCTCAACGGCATCTGTCTCTACATCTTCCTCCCGCATCCCCTCCATTATGCTCGTCATCTGCACGTCAGTGCCGAAGTACTGCTCTATCGCTTCCATGATATCCTTGCCGCTGCTGAGAGCTATCTCCAGCTTCTTATCGGAAAAGCTCATGATGGAACTCAGCGCGTACTCATCAAGAGGGTCAGCCATGGCGAACTTTATCGAATCAGAGCCTGAGCCAATGGGCACAAGATGGTACTCCTTCATGAACTTTACGGTAGGATAATTATCTTCAGGAAGCATCTTGGGGAATTGAGAGAACTTAAGGAACTTCAGCCCTAACTGGGAAGCAAGCGCCTCCAGCATGTCATCTTCAGAAACGAACCCGAGGCTCACGAGTATCTCGCCGATGCGGCGGTGGCTCCTGCCGGGGGAAGACTGCTCCTTCAACGCGATATTCAGCTTCTCGGGAGTTATAAGATTTTTTTTGACAAGTGTTTCGCCAAGCAGGCTGTCACTCTTTTTTAATAATGAATTTCTGAGTGCCATGGCGTGGAGTTACCCGGCTATTCCAGGGTATAAGGTTTGAATATATCTGACCCGATATCATCCTTCCCGGACGATCTCTTCAGGTTTTTGAGCTGTTCCACAAAATCACTTGTGACCATATCCGCCTCGGTCCTGTTCGTCACAACATGAGGCGTCAGGAAGATGATAAGTTCAGTCCTGGTCTTTGTCAGCACAGTATAGCGGAAGAGGCTTCCGAGATAAGGTATCGCGCTTAAAAGCGGAATGCCCTGATACCCGTTTTCGTTGCTCTCCTTTATTATCCCGCCTATTGATATGCCGTGGTTATCAGGCACAACAACAGAGGTCTTGGTCAGCCTGGTTGAAAACGCAGGGTAGCTGAAACCCGCCTGTCCGACAACTACGTTGGCAAGCTTATCAGAGACCTCCTGCTCGATATTGAGGACGACCGTCTTTTCATCATTAATGCTCGGCTTGATCTTAAGCTTTATGCCCACGGTCTTATATTCGATATTCTGAGTGGTGCCGGTGCTTGTGCCGACCGTGGTGCTTGTTGCGGTCGGAATATCGCTGCCGACCTCAATGCTTGCCTCTTCCTTGTCCATTACCAGAAGCCTCGGGCTTGAGAGGACATTGAGCTTTGTCGTGCTTGCAAGCGCGTGTATCATCGCAGAGATCCGGTCAGGATTAAAGAGTATTAACGAAAGGCCGGTGGAACCGTCCCCCAATACCGGCGCCGCCTCGATCAATGAAGGGGCGATGGTAGGGCTGGCGCTGTTCTGGGCAAGACCGTTATATGTGTTGCCGTCGATATTGACGCTGCGCAATAAAGACCATTGAATCCCGAACTGGTTTGTATTGTCAAGATTTACCTCTGCTATGACAACCTCGATCAGCACCTGTTTCGGATACATGTCAAGCTTCTTTATCGTTTCGCTGATCTCCTTGTATACTCCGGGCGAGGCGAGTATGACGAGCGAGTTTGTCGACTCAAAAGTATCTATCTCTACCCTGCCGGATTCGACCGTCGACTGTGAAGATGATGACTGCGCTCCGGCGGATTTCGTGGTTTGGGCGGTATCCTTCCTTGTTGTCTCTCTTGCCTGGGTGGTTTCGCCGACAGTTCCTACCGCCGGGATCGAAGAGCTTTTCTCATATATGGTCTTCAGGACAGCGGCTATCTTTTTGGCATCGACATTCTGCACATTGTAAACAAATATGTTCTGGCCGGTAGTGACCTCGTCATCAAGTTTATGTATCCATGCCTCAACAGTCTTTAGAAGCCCGGGGCCTGAAGAGAAGACAACAAGGCTGTTGAGCCTTTCAATAGGTATAATGGCAAGGCCTTCCCTGCCTATATTGAGCGCGTTTATGATGTCGGACAGCTCCTTGGAAAGGGTGGCGACATCAGAGTTCTTGAGCCGGAAGAACTGCATTCTCGTGTTCTCAAATGCGTCGATATCAACCTCATCTATGATCTTAAGGACATTCTTGATGTTTGACGCAAGGTCATTTATGATGAGCATGTTGAGTCTCGGGTGCGGGGTGATGGTTCCTATCTTTGAAAGCATATCCTTAAGGAGCGGCGCGATATCCTTGACCGGGATATTCTCCAGATAGATAAGCTGTGTTATCGGCCTGTCCCCGTAAGGCACTGTCTTTGCATCTTCATACGGAAATATCTCAAGCGGGTTCTGTCTCGCCTCAGAGCTCTGGATCACCTTGTAGAAACTGCCTGACTTCACAAGCGACAGGTTATTAACCTGAAGGATGGATTCAAAGACCGAGAAGACCTCGCTGACAGGTATCTTCTCTGCAGAGTGGATCGTTATCTTGCCCGATACATTTGTACCGAGTATAAAGTTCACTTTGGTTATCGCACTTACAGTTGCAAGGATATCCTTGATCTCAGCGTCATCGAAGTTCAGGATCATGAACTCTTCCTCTTCAGCCGTATCGCCGGGCTTTGTGAAGAATGCCCTGATCTGATCGGGAGTCATGCTTGAAGGCGGAAGAATAGGCGGTAAGGCCGGCCTTTCATTAAGGAGCTGTTCCTCCTCGGTAAGCGCCTCTTCAGTAACTACACCCTGTGTTGTGACCGTATCTTTTAAGACCTGGCCTTTAGTCTCGGAAGCAACCTGCACTTCCGTGACAGGCTCCTGGGCAAAACCGGCCGCTGCTGAAAAGAACAGAACAGACAGAAGAATGAATATATTTAATAGTCTTCGCATTATTGTCATAAGTATATAACACTATTTATTCAAAAAAAAGTATAGCAGATAGTTTGATGCCATATCAAATTAGTTCAGGCTAATCAAGAGAGTTTGCCGTTTCCGAACCGGAATAAAAACAGGCGGGTAATGTGCCCCCGCCTGTTTTTATTCTGAAACAAATATTCAATTGAAAGAATTCAGCCTTCTCTATTTCCTTCTCCTCATTATAAAAACACCTGAAAGTGCCGCGGCCCCGAACAGAGCAAATGCTGGAACGGGATATTTGATGCCGTAGACCAGCGGGGTAAGCACAGCCCTTGTTGTCAGTCTCACAGCGTTGTGCTCCTGAATGAATCCTGCGACAGGCGGTGAATATTTATAATAAAATTTCACGAATGCCCTGCCGGCCTTGTTCGTCAAAAGGAAATTATCCCTGAACTTTCTGAGCACCATAACATTTTTATCAAGATAGCTCCCGTAAGCCGCGGTTGCGATGAAACAGCCTCCTCCGCCGCTGCCTCCTGTGTCCGTGGCGGCAGCGCTGCCTGCAGCGACATCTAAAGAATATTGAGCCAGATCCGAGTACTCCAAAGGAAGCACAGCTGGAAGAAATCCGAAAGTCTCCGGCCCTGGTGTCAGAACTATCTCATTTGGCAGATACTCCCTTTGCGCGCTCTCATCCCAAACTTTTATAGTAAGAGCTTCACCAGCCTCAGCCCCCTCATCAGTGCCGGCAGTCGCCGGAATATTGCCGTCAACAATTAAAGTTCCATACTCTCCAACGATTGTAACTGTAAAAGCCCCTATCAAGTTATCCCCGGAATCAAATACAGCTATCTCATCCCCGACCTGGGCGTCAGCACCGGCGATCTGAAAATTGCTGCCGATAAGCCATAGTAGATTAGGGGTAATAGAAAGTTGGACATGTGGATAGTGGCCTGTTGCAGCTGCATTGGAAGTGAATATTAATAGTGTGACAAAGGCAAAGGCGGATAATTTAATAACTTTTAAAAAACCTGTATTCATCAGAATCGATCTCCTTTTGATGATTATTGTCTGAATTGTCATAATTTTAACACAACTTCCCAGAATTTAATACATTTTTATACGGTTTTTATACGGTAAGTTACAGAAAATATAAGATTCAGACGGATTTTCATATATGTCTATTATATATAAATAGGGTAATAAGGCCCTATTTATGAAAAAAATACTTGACATATGAGCCTGTTTGATATATTTTTTATAAACATCAATTATCCAACGATACCAATTAACAATAATAAACTAATTAATACTAACACCTTTAAGGAGGAGAGATGAAAAAGTTGAGATCAGCAGGTTTATTTCTAATGGTAATGATGGCAGTGATCTTCTTGGCGAGCCCTGACGTCTTCAGCAAGCCGCTTACAAATGCGGACAACCCGTGGCAGGGCAAGGCAAGGCCCGGCTTTATGGTTGGCGACGGCGAAGTTGAGAACGACTACTTTATTGACCTGTTGATGCCTATGTGGGGCAACAACAACGCGCTCTTCTTCTTTAACCCTCATTTCAGATACGACGACAATGACGGCAATGAAGAGAACCTCGGGCTCGGATACCGCCGCTTCATCATGGACGGCAAGGCCATAGTCGGCGGAAACCTCTTCTGGGACTCAATGAGAAGCGAAAACAACTTTAGATACGAGCAGATAGGTTTAGGCCTTGAGGCTATGTCAGATATTGTTGATCTCCGCGCAAACATTTACTATCCATACGGAACAACCAAAGAGCGTCTCAACTCAATAGATAAATATGAGTTCGGCAATACAGGCCTGCTTGTCCATGAAGGATATGAGGAAGCGATGAGCGGCGCTGATGCTGAAGTAGGTGTTCTTGTTCCTGTTATCTCCGACACTGTTGAGACAAGGGTCTTCGGCGGCGGGTACTGGTACGATTCATCAATGGTTGACAGCGTAAAAGGCTGGAAGGTAAGAGCAGAGATAAGGCCGATGCAGATCCTTAACATCAACATTGAAGTGAAGGACGATGACATCAGAAGCGCGACATTCATAGGCGGATATCTTGACCTGCCCTTCTCATTCGGCGACATGCTTGCCGGCGAGAACCCGTTCAAGGGAGCATCAAAGCTGACAGGATTTGGAACAGGCACAAGGAGCCTCAAAGAGAGAATGACAGACAAGGTAGTAAGGGACAGGCATATTGTCGCAGTTGCACAGCCGGATGAAGACACAAAACGGGTACTTGACGAGAACGGCGAACCGATTGAGATGATCTATGTTAACTCTGACAATGACGCAGCAGGCAACGGCACATACGCCAATCCATACCAGGACATAGCTGACGCACCCGGCGATGTGCGTTATCTGGACGGCGCGTGGGTGTATGTATTCTGTGATGACAATGAAGCAGGCTGTACGCAGAATGATGTATCAATCGAGCTTATGGACAATATGGTACTCTGGGGACAGGGTTACAGGCATGCTGTATACGGCATCGGCGGCGGGGTGCACCCGATACTTGACGGCATAGGAAGCGGAGGCCCGGTGGTTACTCTGGCAGACAACAATGAAGTCATGGGCCTCACACTTCAGAACGGCACAAAAGGCATCTTAGGCTATGACATCCAAAACACCAACATCCATCACAACAATATCATAAACAACAATGGAGACGACTCCGGTATTCATATTGAAAATGAGTTCAACGATGTTTCAGGCATGCACCTCACATACAGGTTTGACAATAATGTCATTACCGATAACTACGGCGACGGACTGTATCTGTACAATGGTCTTTATAATGATTTTGCCGGTACTCTTGACGATGTAAGCATCACAACAATACTTACAAATAATACCTTTGGAGAAACTGATGATGGCAATTCCGATAATGGCGCTTATATTTATAATGAGATCTATACAAATGGCACCGGCGATGCTCCAATAACCAACGCAAATATTACCGTCACCGCCAGCGACAACACCGCCACTGATAACAGCGATGACGGCGTTTATGTTGACAGCGAGATCTGGACTGATGATTTTAACAGCCCGATCACCAATGCCAGCATAGAACACACATTTACCGGCAATTCATTTTATAACAATCAAAACGGCGCAGACATTAATGCGTATATTTATTCTTACGGACAGGAAAGTCCTATATACGGGTCTGATATTATTTCAACTTTCACAAACACCACAGCCAGCGGCAACGGCGAAGACGGAGTTTATGACTATAACGAAATATGGACAAGCGGGCAAACCAGTGAAGTAGTCGACTCGAGCATAACAACTTCATTTACTGACAATGCAAGCTCCTTTGACGATAACGGTGAATCAGGTATTGATATTGAGAGCTGGATAGGCACCGACGGGTACAACAGCCCTGTTTATTCTGATATTGAAGGTGGCGAGGTTTTTATCAGAAACACCGTGACAAATAACTCTGTGTCCGGAAACGGCCTCGACGCTCCAAGTGCTGGCGATTATGACGGTATTGAGGTGGAAAGCTGGATCGGAACAGAGAATTCTTACAGTGATGTAAATGATGCGTATATCTACAACACGATTGAGAACAACATGGTGGATGACTCTGTAAGCAATAACGGCATATGGTCCGGAAGCAATATATATGCTGAAGGTTACAGCAGCGACTTAACAAATGTCGGCGTCACCAGTTACTACACTGACAATACGTCAACAAACAGCTACGGCGAGAACTTTGATATTGAAACAGATATATATACTGAGAACGGCACCATAGATACCGCTGATATAGATAACAACATTAACGGCAACACCGCAACAGGGAGCAATGACAATGACGGGATTGAGGTTCTCAGTTATATTTATACCGGCAACACTTGCGGCGGCAACTGCGACATCAATGATGCTAATATCGATAACTATTTCTCAAATAATACATCAAGCGGGAACTCCAATGACGGTATATGGAATGAAAGCGAGATCTACACAGAGAGTTCTCTCAGCGGCATAACAGACGCAAGCATAACCAATACATATGAGAACAACGATGAGACGATAAGCTGGAATGAAGACCACGGTATTAATGGTTTCAACACTATATATACCACCGGCTATTCCTCTGATATCAGCAATGGAGATATCACGAACACATTCAATAACAATGAGATAGCTGATAATAATTTAGACGGTGTCTACCTGGACAATGAGATCCACACTCAAGCAACATACAGCCGGATATCTGATTCTGATATTTTGAACGAATTTGAAGGCAACACTATAGGTAATTTAGATTCCGGTAATCAGAATAACGGCGTCCGGATATATGAGAACTTTATTTACACAACATATGATGATGCGGATGTAACAAACTCCACCATCTACAATACCTTTACGGATAATACTATTCAGGACAATAACGGCTACGGAATCTACCTCGGCAATTCAGGCAACTATATTGCAACATATGCCATGGGAAGCGAGATAACCGGAGCTGAACTGTCAAACAGTTTTATCGGAAATGATATCAGCAGCAACGATGACACCGGTGTATACCTGGGAGAACAGTTTATATATGATGCTTATGGTTCTATAGACGATGCAAGCATTACAAACTATTTTGAGGACAATACGATATCAGATAATAATGGTGATGGTGTCTATTCTTATCAAAACTATATAGAAACCAATACAAACGGGGCATATATAAACAACGCTCACATCTATAACACATTCCAGGACAACACTGACACAATTAGCGGCAATAACGGCAGCGCCATCTATTTTAACGAAAACTATATATATACTGATTATGACTTTACCCCTATATCACTCTCCAGTATAGAGAATACCGTCACTAATAACACCATAACCGGAAACAACGGCGACGGGGCATATTTCTACAACTGGATAGCCAATGATGATGACGATGACAGCCCGATATCTGATACAAACATCATAAACCTCTTTGAGGACAATGTGATGACAGGAAACAACGGTGATGGTATTTATCTGGAAAACTACATTTATACTGATTATGAGGATAGCAGCCTTGATAACGACAGTATCCAAAACACATTCACAAATAACACACTGACCGGCACAAGCTCAGACCAGTACGGTATCTATGTATATAGTGAATTCGCAACCGATGATACCGACAGCGAAATACTTAACTCGGATATCACCGACTCATTTACTGATAATGTGGTCACTAACTTCTATACCGGCATTTGGGCAGGATCCAACCTTTATGACTACGAGGACACATACGGAATCGTCACAAGCCTCTTCTTCCAGGGTAACGTAGTTGCAGACAACAGAGATGACGGGCTTGTGCTCGGATATGACATTAGTGACAACCCCTGGACAGGCGGAGTGGATGCAGAATATGATGACTGGTATCTGGCACACTTCACCTTTGACCTCGGCAACGGCGAGCTCGACTCCCTCGGCAATAACTCATTCTATGGAAATACCGGTGTTGCCCTGTTCCATAATGTCTCTAATCCCTGGAGCGGATGGCTGCCTGCTCAAAATAACTACTGGGGTTCAGCAACTCCTGACTTCCCGTCTCTCATAGGCGGTACCTATCTTGAGGATTATACAAGCACGTTCCCGTACTTTGAGACAGACCCGAATCCGATACCGTAATTAAGTCTTAAACTCAAAGCCCCGGGCATCTGCCCGGGGCTTTTTTTATCACTTTTCATAGAGATATATGACGATGATTAATATAAAGAAAGTTAAAGGGCTTTTATTATGTATCATCTTTCTTTTCGTATCCTCCTGCGCCGTCAATCCCGTGACCGGCCAGAACGAACTGATGCTCGTGAGTGAAAGCCAGGAGATACAGATAGGCAAAGAGACGGCTCCGTCCATGAGATGGGAATTCGGGGGCGAATACAGGGATACTGAATTAGAAGCATACCTCGGAGGCATTGCTGCGGAACTCTGGAAGAACTCGGAGAGGCCCAATTTGCCGATGAAGTTCTATATACAAAACACTTCCATACCAAACGCATTCGCCCTGCCCGGCTATGTCGCTATCACGAGGGGGCTCTTAAGCGACATGGATAACGAGGCTCAGTTTGCTGCTGTGATAGGGCATGAGATAGGCCACGTTATGGCAAGGCATACTGCGCAGAGGCTCTCACGCATGACACTTCAGCAGATCGGACTTTCTATCGGTGCCGCAGCTCTTGAGGGAAAGACCGGCAGTGACGCGCTTCTAAGCGTAGGCGCAATAGGCAGCAGCCTCTTGCTGCTTAAATACGACAGAGAACAGGAGATACAGGCAGACAGGCTCGGTGTTAGATATATGTCCCGGCTCGGTTATAACCCTCACGAGGCCATAAGCGCGCATGAGGCTCTGGAAAGGTCTGTTAACGGCTATATGCAGAGAGCAGGCATAAATGAGAAAACGAGTTCGCCGATAGCAGATATGCTCTCTACACACCCGAGAAAAGAGGTTCGCCTCGTAGAGATACAGGATATGATAAACGCTCTGCCTCCTTATACTGTCAAGGGCGACGGCGAGTTCAGCAAACGCTTTCTGGATGCGGCAAAAAGAATGCGGGAGATAAACAGGATATATTATATATATGATGATGCCGAGCGCCTTTATAAAGAAGAGGACTTCAGCGGTGCAGAGGCAAAGCTAAAAGAGGCGATAAAAAAGAATGAGAGCCAGGCGCCTTTCCATAATCTGCTCGGCATGATCATGCTCAGGCAAAAGTCATACTGGAAGGCAGAGAACAGCTTCAGACAGGCTCTCTCTCTTAACCCGGAATACCAGCCTGCTGTGTTCGGCATGGGGCTGATAAATTTTTACCAGGAGAATTATTCAGCGGCGATAGACAAATTCAACTTAAGCCTGAAACTTTATCCCGGCCATCTGCCGACGCACTTTGGGTTAGGAAAAAGCTACTACCAGCTGAAACAGTACAGAAGCGCCATACCTCATCTCAGTGAATTCGCAAATGCAGTGCCAAAGGATCCTGAAGTGCACGGGATGTTAGGCATATGTTTTGAGAGCGCCGGTCAGATTGACCTGGCGATAAGAGAATACGGATATCAGATCCAGGCCGCGCCTGACACTCAGCTCGGCTACCACGCTAAAAAAAGGCTCTCGGCACTACGGAAGAAATAAGCAGTTGTTCTCTTCTTTATACCTGCTTCACATATATCTCTTCAGCTATGACAGGATCGATAGCCAAAGAGGTCTCATCTATCTTAAGAATGAATGACGGCCTCTTCTGCTTCAGCTTGATTATGCTTCCCGGCACTACGCCCATTGATGTGAGCCGGTCTATTCTCGCCTCCTCTTTCGGGACAATGAAGACTATCCTGGCTTTTGTCCCGACATCAAGCTCCTTAAGCTGCATGACAAGAGGCCTCACAGCCTTATACCTTGAACAGCAGTCCCCTCTCGGAATGGGTTTGCCATGCGGGCAGGTAGGAGGATGCCCGAGGAAGGAGCATACGCTTTCAGTGACTGACGGCGACAGGAAGTGCTCGATCTCGCACGCGGTATCCTCAGTCTCCTGCATACTGACATCAAGCACATCATGAAAAAGCCTCTCCGCAAGCCGGTGGCGGCGGGTCAGGTCCTGTGAACGGCTCTCGCCTTTGTCAGTGAATTGAATAATATCACCGGAGACAGTTACAAGCCCGGCATTCTCCATCTTCTTAATGACGTCAGGCGCGCTGCTGTCGGCGATCTCTTCGATCACCTTTGAGCAGCTGTTGCTCCCCCGTTCTCTTAATGCCCACATCAATTCAAGTATCTCATCTGCAAGCTTACTGATCATATGCCTGATTCACCTCCATACCCCTTCTATCTTTTCCATACATTTTAAACAATGTGCATCCTTTATTTTGTTTTCCAGTATCTTATACCCTGAACGACTGATAAGCAGTTCTCTGCAATTCGGGCAATAGGTGTTCTCACCGCCCTCCCCCGGGACATTTCCTTCGTATACATATCTTAAACCATTGGCATAACCAATATCACGCGCATGCCTTAGTGTTTCTACAGGTGTCCTCGGCTGATCTAAAAGCTTATATGTAGGGTAATACCCTGTTACATGCCAGGGGATAGACGGGTCAACAGCCCTTATATGTTCAGCCATGGCTGTCAGCGTGCTTTCCGAATCATTATATGAGGGGATGACAAGTGTCGTAACTTCAACCCATACGCCAAGCTCCCTCATCAGCCTGATAGTATCAAGCACAGGCTTCAGCCTTGCGCCGCAGACCTTTTTATAGAAATCGTCATCGCCTTTAAGGTCAATATTTATTCCATCAAGGAAAGGAGCTATCACTTTAACCGCCTCAGAGCCTGTATAGCCGTTACTTACAAAAATATTTTTAATGCCCCTCTCATGCGCAAGCTTTGCGCAGTCATATGCAAATTCAAAAAAGATCGTCGGCTCGGTATATGTGTAAGAGATGCTCCTGCACCCTGACTTTTCTGCGGCATCCACAACCTGCTGAGGGGAAACCCGGCTTCCCGGGATGTCCGAATGTTCTTTGGTATGCTGCGCAATATCAAAGTTCTGACAGTGCAGGCATCTGAAGTTGCAGCCGACTGTTGCGATGGATAGAGAAGTTGAAGAAGGAAGAAAATGAAAGAGCGGTTTTTTCTCTACAGGATCGACATTCATTGCTACAAGCTTGCCGTATACCAGGCTGTAGAGAAGGCCGTCAATATTTTCCCTTGCTCCGCATATGCCGCGCCTGCCTTTCTGTATAAGACAATGGTGAGCGCAGAGATAACATCGCACCTTATGCTCCTCTTCCTTACTATAGAACATCGCCTCTTTCATAGAGACATTATATCACATAAAAATATCAGCGCAGTAACCCTGAGATGAAGCAAACAGGGACGCGAATATGACATTCTTTTTTTCTTTTTGTTTAACAAGAAGAAAAAGTTTTTTAACTTTTCAAAAAAAATATTTTGATGAGCATCATTTTTCTCTTGACAAGAATTAAATAATGTTATATAAAATTTGTAACAACATTAATCAAAGTTGTAATGATCATTGACATTAAAACAGTAACTGCCGCAAAAACACAGATGAAAATCTATTTTATTTTGTCTGCCCATTTAATGGGTGAATCAAAAAAAGGGAGGAACTAACATGGCCGTAAAGAAGAAAGCCGCAGCAAAGAAGAAAGTTGCAAAGAAGAAAACCGCAAAGAAGAAAGTTGCAAAGAAGAAAACCGCAAAGAAGAAATAACAAGTAATTAAAATAAATAAAAAAGGCTGTCTCAGACCGAGACAGCCTTTTTTATTTATACAGACAACTAATAGTTAAGCTATTGACTCAAGCACGGAAAGCTTTACAGGGGATTCAGACACTATCTCCCATGAATCACGGCTCAGGAGTATCTTTTGAAGGAGCTTGACATTCATAGTATGTCCGGATTTATTCGCAATGATATGGCCATAAATAGGAACTCCCAGCAAAGACATATCACCGATAAGGTCAAGTATCTTATGCCTGACAAACTCATCTTTGAATCTCAGCATTTCCTTGTTAATGATCTCGTTCTGTCCGAGAACAATGGCATTCTCTAAAGAACCGCCTCTTGCCAGCCCTCTCGCCCTCAGCTTCTCAACATCACTGAGGAATCCAAATGTCCTTGCAGGCGCAAGCTCATCAATAAAGCTGTTCCTGTAGACATCAATGCCCATCTTCTGCTCCCCGAATGCAGGATGCGTATAATAGAGGCGATAAGTTATCTTTGTGCCTTCATATGGAGTTACAGCTATCTGGCTCGGCCCTTCCATAATAGCGATGGGCTTGTATATCCTTATACAGGTTATAGTCTTTGCCTGCTGCGCCACCCCGGCCTCAAGTATCAGCGATACAAAAGTGATAGCGCTTCCGTCCATCACGGGAACTTCCGGCCCGTCAAGGTCAACATAAACATTATCGACATTAAGGCCTGAAAAAGCTGCGAGGAGGTGCTCGACTGTGCCTACCTTCACGCCATTTGAAGAAAGCGTTGTGGCAAATGTTGTATCAGAGACCGAGCTTACGCAAGCCTTGATCTCAGTATTACCCTTGTCAGTCCTGACAAAGATAACACCTGTATCTCTGGGCGCAGGCCTGAGCCTTAACCTGATATCTCTACCGGTATGAAGCCCTTTACCCTGAAGGTGTATTTCTTTTTTTATGGTATTTTGTAATCGCACAACTCATTTACTAATGCAATTACCATACCAGTAATAATTCCTTTAAAAAACAAAGACATGAAATCTTATGTTGTATCATTAATACATCTATAGTGTATATATTAAACACAATCTCATACTTCCCCGCCGACAACCATCTCCGGTATCCTTATAGTAGGCATCGCATCTGAAACCGGAACTCCCTGGCCATCCTTGCCGCAGGTGCCTATTGCGAAATCCAGATCGCTGCCGACCATATCGATCGATTTGATTATCGAAGGGCCGTTGCCTATAAGGGTGCCACCCCTGACAGGTTCACCGACGATGCCGTTCTCTATCAGATAGCCTTCTGATACCTCAAAAACAAATTCTCCGGTAACTGTATTAACCTGCCCTCCTCCCATCTTTTTCACGAACAACCCCTTTTGGACTGAACTCACAATACCGGCAGGGTCATCATCCCCTGATGCGATAAATGTATTGGTCATTCTCGGGATAGGCCTGGACTTGTATGATTCCCTCCTGCCGTTGCCGGTTGACCTTACTCCGTCCTTCATTGAAGTGAGCCTGTCATACATATAACCTTTGAGTATTCCTTTATCAACCAGAACGGTCCTTTGTGAATGTGCCCCCTCATCGTCAAACCTGAATGAACCTCTTCTGCCCGGAAGAGATGAATCGTCAATTATCGTCACCAGCGGAGATGCTATAACCTCTCCGATCTTATTCGCATAGACTGAAAGCCCCTGCTGTACAAGGTCAGCCTCAAGGCCGTGGCCGACCGCTTCATGTATCATCGTCCCTCCTGCCGCCGCAGAAATGACAACAGCCATCCTGCCGCCCGGAGTTCTTCTGGCGCTGAGCATTCTAACAGCTTTTTCCGCTGTCTCTGCCGCAATAGCCTCCAGTGAGACCTCTTCAAAAAGCTCAAACCCTTTTAACCCGCCGACAGGCTCGTATCCGGTCTGCAGAATATCTCCGTCAGAAGCAATTACCTGGACAAGCGCAAGCGTATGAATCCGTTCATCTGACGCAAGCGCCCCTTCAGAAGATGCGATATCAACCCTCTGAACAGAGTCCCTGTAGATCACTTTCACCTGAATGACCTTACTGCTGACGCTTCTTGCGGCACGGTTAGCATCCTGAAGCAGGCGGATCTTCCTGTCCATGCTGACAGTATCAGGCCGGAGCTTCATTTTAAAATCAACTGAAGGGCTGACCCTGGTCAGGTCGATCTCACTTGCTTTGGTTTTGCCGGCCCTTACGGCGCTCCTGACAGCCCTGCTCAGTTCAAACAGAGAGGCCTCGGAGAAATCATTAGTGTAAGCATAGGCGGATCTGCCGCCAAAGATCACCCTTAACCCTATTCCGGAATCAACACCTGACACGATCCTGTCCACCTTGTTATCTTCAAGCTGAATAGTAAGAGGATTGGCCTGCTCGACAAATATATCAGCGTAATCACCTCCTGTGGAAAGTGAATCGCTCAGTATTCTCTTTAAAAGATCTTCCGGTATCTTCATCATTTGTCAGCGCCTCAGGATTTTTGTAAACTATTTCAGTAAAGTTCAATCAAGAGTATTATTATACATAATATTTTCTGACAAAAAGATAATCCCGGGGAGGAGAGATAAATGACAAAGATCGGAGTGATAGGCGGAAGCGGGCTTTATGAGATACAGGGTTTGGCTGTGAAAAACAAAAAGGGCATCAGCACGCCGTTCGGTAAACCCTCAGACAAATATGTAACAGGCGAGATAGGCGGCAAAGAAGTAGTATTTCTACCGAGACACGGCAGCCGTCACACGATCCCTCCTCATATGATCAACTACCGCGCTAATATATGGGGATTCAAAAAACTCGGCGTGAGCAGAATAATATCCGTAAGCGCTGTCGGGGGGATAAAAAAGGGCCTTAAGCCTGGAGATATCGTTATCCTCAGCCAGACGATTGATATGACAAAGAACAGAAGATCAACTTTTTACGATGGGAATACAGGAGTTGTTCATATAGACTTTACAGATCCCTACTGCCCTGAACTCGGCAAGGTTTTACACAGGGCCGGAAAAAACTTAAAGATAACGTTGAAGAACGGCGGGACCTATGTGGCGGTTGAAGGGCCGAGGCTTGAAACTGCGGAAGAGATAAAAGGCTTCCGTATCCTCGGCGGAGATGTTGTAGGAATGACAGGAATGCCTGAGGCCTCACTTGCGAGAGAAGTGGAGATATGCTACTCAGGCCTGTCTGTTGTCGCAAACTATGCCGCAGGCATCAGCAAGAGAAGGTTGACCGTATCAGAAGTCATGGGAGCTATGGGCAATGCAAATGAAAAGATAAAACTCCTTCTGAAAGAAACATTCAGGCTCATTACGGATGAAAGAAGCTGCCGGTGCAAGGACGCGCTGAAAGAAGCCAGGATATAAGATTATATATATACTGCTTCTTATTGACATGAGAGTGCTGATTGTTTAATCTAATTCAATGCTTCAATTCTCTCTAAAAAAACTGCGGGTCATTAATTATTTTCTGTTTGCACTTATACTGATAGCAGCTCTTTTTACCGCCCGTGCCGTTATAAGTTTCTTTGCATACAAAGACAGCGGCATATCTTCTGCGCCTTTAAATATAAACTCCGGGGATAGTGCTGCAAAACCTGCTGATATAACGCAGTATTCCTCAATTGTAATTAAAAACGCTTTCGGCCCTCCCATGATATTTCACACGATAACGCCTCCTGAAACTGCCAAGACTGAAACATATGTGCAGGAGATCCCGGCTTCCGACCTGACCCTTACAGGCACGGCGGTCGGGCCAAAAAAAATGAGTTATGCGGTCTTCGAAGGCAATGCCATCACATCTCCGGGCAGACAGGAGGTCTTTGCTTATGGGGATACGATATATAATTACGGCACTCTTGATGAGATATCGGCCGATTCAGTAACCATAAGACAAGGCGCTAACACGCATATTTTGAAAATGATAGAGTCTTTCAGCAATGTCATTAATTACCCGGCCGAAAACACTCAGTCCGATAAAAATACCGGCTCTGCAGATCCCTTTGTGAAAAAAGTCGGCAAAAGGCAATTTCAATTAGACAAGAAACAGGTTGAGGACTCAATAAACAATCCGGAAAAGATACTGACAGATGCAAGGCTCCTGCCGAACTTCGTTAACGGAAAACAGGAAGGTTACAAGATCAGCGAGGTGAAGCCCGGCGGGCTCTACGAAAGCATAGGCCTGAAGAACGGAGATGTCCTTATAAGGGTCAACAGCCTTGAGATCTCAAGCCCTGAGGTCGCCATTCAGACGATGTCTGCTTTAAGAGGCACTAACAACGTCAACCTTGATATAATAAGAAACAATGAGAAGATGTCCCTGAACTATCAGATAAAATAGATATGGCCATCAAACGATATAACCACAATCAATCATGCAGCCAGGAGAAGCTTAATGAAAAAGAGAAATAATTCATTCCTCATCTCAGCATTCTTTACTGTTCTACTCATATTATTTTCATACACTTCTTTTGCGGATGACCCGGAAGTGGTAAAGGCGCCCGGGCGGTACGGCTCAAAGATAGCCTTCAATTTTGTTGATGTCGATATCCCGACCATCATCAAATTCATCAGCAAGATAACCGGCGACAACTTTATTTTTGACGAAACCATCAGAGGCAAGATAACCATAATCGCGCCGACAGAGCTGACCATAGAGGAGTCCTTCACGCTTTTCACATCTGTACTGAACATGAAGGGCTTCACGATAATACCGGCAGGCACAAAAACATACACGATCGTCCCGTCCATACAGGCAACGCAGTCCGGCGAGATATCTTCAGGCGATCATATGCCGGTCGATGAGAGGTATATTACCAGGATACTGGCCATCGAAAATATTAATGCTGAAGAAGCGCTGAAATTCCTTCGGCCCATCGTCTCAAAGAACGGGCACCTTGCGGTCTTCGGCCCTCGCAACCTGCTGATGATCGTTGATTCAGCCCTGAATATCGAAAAGGTGGTCAAAGTGCTTGAAAGAATTGACCAGCCACCGACATTTGACGAGCCGTCAAGGATAAATATCTATTTTGTCGAACATGCGGATGCCACAGAACTTGCAAAAGTGCTTGAAGGGATAATCAGGAGCACGCGTGCCGCAAGCCAGACAACACCGGATCCCAAGGCCCAGACAGATAACGTATCAAGAATAAGCATAACACCCGACAAGGCAACCAACTCGCTTGTCATTGTCGCCGCTCCTTCAGAGTACAAAAACATAAGCGAGATCATAAAGGCCCTGGACAAGAAGAGGAAGCAGGTCTTTGTAGAAGCGATGATCATAGAGGCATCCATAGACAAAGTCAAAGCTGTAGGCTCAAAGTGGAGAGCGGCTGTCACGCATGACGACGAACCCAGACTTATCGGTGGAGTCGGAAATGTAAGCCTGACTACCGTTGATGCCATAATCAACGGGCTGTCAGGATTCACGGTAGGAGGAATGGGTAATTTTTTTAATATAACTGATCCAGTGTCAGGCGAGATGATTTCCGTACCCGGTTATGCAGCTCTCTTCAGCCTCAGCGACTTCAAGGACGCTATCAATATTCTCTCAACGCCGCAGATACTGACAGCAGACAATGAAGAGGCTGAGATCATCGTCGGTGAAAACGTCCCGTTCATCTCAAAAAGAGAAGGGAATGCCGATACCGTCGCAAGCACATACAGCACCAACATCGAAAGGCAGGACGTAGGTATCAGGCTGAAGATAACCCCCCAGATAACAGAGGGGGACTTTGTCAAACTCAATGTCTATCAGGAGATATCATCTGTAAAAGACGCTTCTGAGAATATACTTACAACCGTAGGCCCGACCACGACAAAACGCTCGACAAAGACAACGATTATTGTTAAGGATGAAAATACGGTTGTCATCAGCGGGCTGATGCAGGAAAAAGAAGAAGAGAGCATTTCAAAGCTCCCTTTATTCGGAGACATCCCGTTGTTAGGCTGGCTCTTTAAACATAAAGGCGTGACCAAGACCAAGACAAATCTTTTATTATTCCTGACCCCGCACGTTATCAAGGAAGCGTCACAGCTTTCAGACCTCACCAGCATAAAACACAAGGCATTCTCCATGGAGGAAAAACAATATATCAAGGACGAACTTCTTGTCAGGTTTCAGGATGATGTCTCAAAAGAGGCGGCTGAAGAGATCATATCAAAGCAGGGAGCCTCTGTTATAAACATTATGAAAGGCCTGAACATTTATCATATAAAACTCCGGCCCGGACAGACTGTAGAAGAAGCCATTAATGAATTTTCGTCATATCCTGAGGTTGTCTACGCTGAGCCAAATTACAAGGTTAATATCCGGAACGATGCTGCAGCCCCGTCTTTTCCGCAATCGTCCTTTGATGAAAAAGAAAAGACCCTCAAAACATTCGGGCAGTAGGAGATGACAGGTTGGAATTAATAGACAAGATAGAAGATGAAGAGATAGAGTTCTCGCTGCTTCAGGACCTTCCGCTGCATTTCGTAAAAGGCAATCTCGTCCTGCCTCTTAAACGCCAGGACGGAGAACTTCTGGCTGCAGTATCAGACAACCGCGGCCTGTCCGCTCTCAGAGACCTTTCAAGAAACCTCGGCCTGAAACCGCATCCTGTCATGGCGAGCAAAGAGATGATCCTTAACGCGATAAACAGGATATACAGCAGGACAAGCACGGTTGATAAAGTAATGGGAGATATCAAAGGCGAAGACCTGTCAATGATAGCAACCGAATTTGAATCGCCAAAAGACCTTCTTGAGCTGACCGAAGAAGCGCCCATCACCCGCCTTATCAACGCGCTTTTATTAGAGGCTGTTAAAGAGCGCGCAAGTGACATTCATATCGAGCCGTACGAAAAAGGTGTTGAGGTGCGGCTTAGGGTGGATGGCATACTGAGAAGGATACTCTCTCCTCCCAAGATAGTCCAGGAAGCGCTCATATCAAGAGTAAAGATCATCGCCAATCTTGATATCGCGGAGAAGCGGCTTCCTCAGGACGGAAGGATAAAGCTGCTGGTCGGCGGCAAGGATATAGATATAAGGGTCTCAATAATCCCGACGGCGCTTGGTGAGAGGGCTGTTCTCAGGCTGCTTGACAGGCAGGCAGGGGTTATGAGCCTTGAGGCGCTGGGACTGGCCGACTCGTTGCTGAACTCATTTAAAGATGCCCTCGCAAGGCAGAATGGGATAATACTGGTCACCGGCCCCACCGGCTCTGGCAAGACCACGACTCTGTACGGGTCGCTTCTTAAGCTGAATACTGAGGAGAGAAATATCATTACTGTCGAAGACCCGGTTGAATACCAGCTGACCGGCATAGGCCAGATGCATGTTAATCCAAAGATCGGCCTCACATTCGCATCCGGGCTGCGCGCTATCCTCAGGCAGGATCCTGACATCATGATGGTCGGAGAGATAAGAGACCTTGAGACCGCTGAGATAGCTGTCCATGCCTCGCTTACAGGACACCTTGTACTGAGCACGCTTCATACAAACGACGCTCCAAGCGCGCTGACGAGGCTTATCGACATGGGGATAGAGCCGTTTCTTGTAGCATCCTCTCTTGTGTGCGTACTTGCGCAAAGGCTTGTAAGGGTTATATGCCCGCACTGCAAAGAAGCATATGTTCCGACTGCGCAGGAGATCGCTTATCTGAATGTAGAGCCGCCTCCTATCTCCCTTTATCGTGGAAAAGGCTGTGACAAGTGCCTTGGCAAGGGCTACCTCGGCAGGACAGGCATATATGAACTGCTCGAGATCACACCTGAAGTCAGGAAGATGACTGTCGAGAGGAAAGACGCCCAGAGTATCAGGAGCCGCGCCATGAGTTCAGGCTTCAAGGTGCTCAAGGACAATGCTGTGCAGAAGGTCATGCGCGGCATAACCACGATCGAAGAGGTCTTGAGAGTAACACAGAAAGATATCGAGGAGTGACAATCAGCGGGAGGTATCTCTTTTCTCGCCTGATCCATCAATAATAAAATGCCGGTATTCAAATATCGTGGTTATAATAAAGCGGGTTCAGAGATCACCGGGGTCATTGAGGCAGACGGCCAGAGAGATGCCGCATTCAAGATCAAGGCAGGCGGCATACTCCCGAGAGAGATAACTGAATCTTTCATCGCAGGCAAAAAAAGCCTCTTCAGAAGATACACTCCCATAAACCTCCCTTCGATAACACGGAGCCTTTCAATATCACTTTCCGCAGGCGTGCCTCTGATAGACGCCCTCAGGGCGATAGCCACAGAACAAAGGGGCGTCTGGAGCGGAATTCTCATTGATATTAAAGAACAGGTCACTGCAGGTGCGTCGCTCTCCAAGGCGATGCAGGCGTACGGCGATATATTTCCGGAATTTTATACGGGCATGGTCGCAGCCGGAGAGAGCAGCGGTAAACTGCCCGAGGTTCTGCTGAAGCTTTCGGATTTCCTTGAAACGGACGCCAAGATAAAGAGCAAGGTACAGACATCGCTGATATACCCGCTCTTCATGGCAGCGGTAGGCATCATAGTCGTAACATTCCTCTTTATCTTTGTTGTGCCGAAGATAACCAAAATATTTGAGAACACCCAGGCCGCTCTTCCGTTGATCACAAGAATACTGATATTAATAAGCAAAGTCTTTCAGAATTTCTGGTGGCTCTTATTAATGCTTGCAGGCGGGCTTGTATTTTTGTACAAGAAGGCGAAGGAATCCAAAAGAGAGCTTATTGATGCGATGCTCCTGAAAGACCCGACAGGCATATTCATGAGCCTTTACATGATGAGGTTCTCAATGACCATGTCATTCCTCCTTTCAGGCGGCCTGCCTATTCTCAAGGCGATGCGGCTCACATCACGCGCCATCGGAAATATCAGGTTGAAGAACAATATACTGGCTGCAGAAGAATCCATATCCCACGGAGCCAGCCTCTCCAACAGCCTGAAGGATTTTCCGCCGACTATTCTGCAGATAATATCCACGGGTGAACAGACCGGACGGCTCTCTGAGGTATTAAAAAAGATAGCAGATTCATATGAAGCGGAATTTGATCAGAGGCTGCAGCGCGTGATCGCCCTGCTTGAGCCCTGCCTGATACTTTTCATGGGGCTTGTGGTCGGATTTATTGTAATAGCCGTGCTTCTGCCTATCTTCGAGCTTAACCAACTGATAAAATAAATATATATATTTGAAGGAGCATCTGAAATGCAAAACAAAAAAACAGAAGAGCCTGAAATGAAAAATCCGGCAAGGGCCGGCTTCACTCTTATCGAGCTGATGGTCGTTATAGTCATCCTGAGCGTGCTCGCCATGTTCATCGCTCCGCGCCTTATAGGCAGAACCGATGATGCGAAGGTGGTTGAGGCAAAGGTGCAGATAAGGAATTTTGAGACAGCCTTAAAGCTCTTCAAGATAGACAATAATTTTTACCCCACCACTGAACAGGGGCTCCAGGCGCTCATTACACAGCCGGCCATCGGAAGGACTGCTGATAATTACAGGCCCGGAGGATATCTGGAATCAAATAGAATGAAACCGGATCCATGGGGATTTGAATATGTTTATATCTCTCCGGGGCTGCAGAACGACTATGACATCATCTCTTACGGCGCGGACGGCCAGCCCGGCGGCGAGGGTTATGACGCGGACATCATCAACTGGGAGATGTAAGAACAACACTAAGAGTTAAATTCCAAATGAAGAATGAGAACTACGGTTTCACATTACTCGAATTAATCGTCGTAATATTCATAATATCATTGGCCACGGCATTGATAATGCCTTCATTCATTCAGTCTCCCGAGAGCGCGCTTAAGTCCGAGGCAAAACATATAAGCAGCACGATGAGATATGTTTACGACCAGGCTATGGGAAGAAAAGAGGC
Organism: Nitrospirota bacterium; assembly: GCA_016207885.1. Lineage (NCBI taxonomy): Bacteria > Pseudomonadati > Nitrospirota > Nitrospirota bacterium. The sequence continues at coordinate 46,257 of JACQZE010000025.1, forward strand.
TTATCTCTTCAGGATAAACCCTGAAGACAGCTCATGGGGCTTTGAAGGCAGTTCAGAGAAAAAGGTGTTCAAGGCAAAAGAGGATGTGAAGTTCAAGGATGTATTAATACCTTCAGCCGGCGAGCTGACGACAAAAGAGGTAACTGTTAAGTTCGGCCCGCTCGGGCCTGAAGAACCAATAGTGCTCCATCTTATAAGCAGCGATACAGAGTATACAGTCATCTTTAACAATCTGAACGGCAAGAGCAAAATAGTTGAAGGCTATATTCTTTAAAAATATAACAGGCTTCACCCTGCTTGAGGTGATGATCGCGCTTGCTATCATCGGAGCGACGCTCACAGTATCTCTTTACACCGTAAATTATCATGCTCAGGTATCTTCTGATAACGCATTAAAGACGCAGATGCTGCTGCAAGCCAAAGAGCAACTGGGGATACTGGAACTCGAAAGACAGGAGTCAACCGGCGTTATAGAGGGAACCGATTTTTCCTATGAAAGCACCATAGGCAGTTCAGGATTTGATGAGATAGTTGAACTAAAGACCGTTATAAAAGGCTATGGCAAAGAGTTCCTGCTCAGAAAGCTTGCGGTAAAGAAAGACGGCCAAAGATGAGAAGATACCGGCAGCCTGATAAGAATGGTTTCACGATCATCGAGCTGCTCGTCAGCCTTGCCATACTGGTTATCGTTCTCGGCGCGGTCTACGCTACATTCTTTTCCATACAGCGCGCGCTCGACAGATTCAACAACATATCCATGAAATATCATGAGGCAAGGACAGCCCTTGATATAATGAGGCGCGAGATAGAGAGTTCGTATTTTGATCCCAGCAATCCCGGTGATGAAGCCAAAACAGGAACGAGGCCGCAATTCTCTTTTAAAGACAAGGACATATTCGGCAAGGATTCGTCAGACCTGAACCTTACATCATTCTCATTAACAGGTATCGCGTTAAATATCTCCTACCGTATTGAAGCGGAAGACGGGAGCCTCAAGCTCATGAAACAGGAGAGCCAGACCTTTCAGCCGTCAAAAGGGTATACGCTCGAAATGATGAACGGGATAGAGAGTTTTACAGTGGAGGCGTCATTCCAAAGAAAATGGGTCAAGGTGTGGGATGCTGAGCAGACCGGTAAATTACCCGACATGCTTAGGATAACCATAGCCTTTGATGACAACGGGAAGATCGTGAGCCTGAGTGAGTATGCAAGGCCGGTGATCGGAATGAAGTTATGAAAAAGAGAAACCCGAACATATTTTTTGAATGTCTAAACCATCGCAATAAGAAAGGCTCGGCCCTCGTGATAGTCCTGCTTCTGGTTGCGCTGATAACAGCCCTGGTCGTGGAATTCGCGTATGAGATATATACCGACACTTCTTCTGTGGCAAACTGGGTAGATTCTCAGAGGGCTTCGCTCATAGCAAAGTCAGGCCAGTCGTTCAGTTCGGAGTTCATGAAAGAGGTCAGAGGTTATGATTATACCCACACAAAGGAGATAGCGCTCCCGGTCCCGATAGATTTCGGCGCTGACAGCTCTCTTGTTCTAAAGGCAGAAGACGAGAATTCAAAATTCAATATAAATAAAATTACTGACCCGCAGTATCTTGATATCTTGAAAAGGATGCTCCAATACCTTAATATAAACACCAACCTCGCTGATTCCATAGCCGACTGGATAGACGCCGACAGCGAGCCAAGGCCGGGAGGTTCTGAAGATAAAGCAAAGAACGCGCCTTTATGGAGCGTAGATGAAGTTAAATATATTAAAGGCATGGATACGGAAACTTTTAATAAATTATCCCCTTTCATCACAGCTTATGGAGATGGTTTAATAAATATAAATACAGCAAGCCTGACGATATTAATGAGCCTTCATCCTGAGATGACAGAGCCTATGGCAAATAATATAATCAGTTACAGGGAGTCCGAACCTTTTAAAAGCAGCAGCCTTCCTCAGAATCTGTCACTTCCGGAAAGTGTCAGATCAGGGCTGGTAGGTAAAATAACTGTAAAGAGCAGCTACTTCAGGATATACTCTATTGCAAGGTCTCATGAGATAACAAGGATAATCGAAAGTGTAATGGATACATCACTGAAAGTGCGTTACTGGAGAGAGGGATAAGTTGAAGATAGGATTTGCTGACTGGACAGGCGAAGAACTGCACTTATATACCTTTCAGAAAAAGGGCAGCAGCCTGATACTTGAGAACACAAGGTCCATCCCTGTTCAAGGTGAGTTAGAGCAGAGCGCTTTAGCATCGCTGAAGACATCCGGCATGAGTTATCTATATCTGAGCCTCCCAGCTTCTTTTCTCTCTCTGCGTGAACTTGAATTCCCGTTTGCTGATGAAAAGAAGATATCAGACACCATCGCTTATGAGCTGGAGGGCCTGCTCTTAGGCGATACTTCAGGCTACTGTATAGACCATATCGTTACATCATCCTCTGATACCGGCAGCAAAGTGCTTGCGGTCTGCATGGAAAAGACAAGGCTTGACGCCATAATCAGGACATTTACAGCCGCAGGCCTTGAGCCGAAGGTGATTACATCATTAGACATGAGGATCAGCGGAAATGATTATGACCGTATCCTTCAGGGGGAGACACAGGATGAAGAGATAAGAGCGAATGCGGCAAAAGAAGAACTTGTCCATCCGTCCATTAACATAAGAAGAGGCGAGCTGTCATTCACAGGCGACATTGAGAGATTTGTAAGGATCTCTAATTTATCCGCTCTGCTGATCCTCCTCTTATTAATAATATCCGGAGTGAACCTTACGCTCAAATATAAACTCCTGTGCAGAGAACACAACATGCTCCTAAGCCAGGTGGAAGGGGCTTTCAGAAGCGCTTTCCCTGAAGACACAAAGGTCGTTGACATCACCAGGCAGTTCACTTCAAATGTCAATATACTGAAGAACAAGAAAGCAATGCTCGCCGGCATAGCGCCGCTCGATATGCTGGGCAGGATCACTGATATCACAAACGACCTTGCCACATTGGACGAGATAAGGGCGGACGGAGACAACATTGTCATCAAGGGCATCGTGCCGGCATTTAAAGATGTTGAGGCGCTGAAGAACTCGCTATCTGCATCATTTAATAATGTGAGCGTGACCGACTCCACATCAACTACAGGCGACAAGATAAGCTTCACTATAGTTATGAAGGAGAAGGCGTCATGAAAAAAGATTATATGAACCTCATCCTTTCCAATAAAAAATCAGTCGTACTTGTTGCAGCCATCATAGCGGCTTTTATTTATCTTATTGTTATTTCAACGCATATAAGCAGTGTTACCAAAAAGAGAGATACGCTCAAAACCCAGCTTGGGGAACTGAACTCATTAGGCTCCGGCATTATGGAGATCAAGCAGATGGTTGAAAGCAAAGAGAGGAAGATAGCTTCAGCAAGCCCCAAAGGCGTAGTCGCAACCCTTGACGAGATACTCACCAGCCTGAGCATGAAAGCTGAGAAACTTAAACCCGCAGATAAAAAAAGAGCCGATGAGTATGTTGAAGAGAACGCTGAACTTGAAATCAAGAATATAGACCTCAATGGAATAGTAAACCTTCTCTACAAGATCGATTCAGCCACTGAACCGATGAAGGTCAAATCAATAGATATGCAGACTACATTTGCAAACAAGGATATCTTCAGCCTGAACCTCACGGTCTCACTCCTTTCCAAGGCGCAATAGGCCGGGCCATAATCCTCATGAGAAGATCTCTCATTTTTTTATATTCATCAGCAGCTATAATTATCTTCACCATTCTCATATGGTACTTCTCAGTTCCCGATAACCTTATAAAAGAAAATATAGAACAAAGAATATCAAGATCAATAGGCGCGAATACCGGTGTTAAGATAACAGGGCTGGAGAAAGGGCTTTTTTTCTCTATCCATCTTGATGATCTCGCCATATATAAAGGAGCCGCCCATATCATAAATGCCTCTGATATTTCGGTGCAGATGAATCCATTGTATTTGTATAAAGGGGATATCGGCCTTGACCTGAACGGCAAAATCGGAGGCGGCCATATAAACGGAATTTTTAAAGAAGCAGACAAAGGCGTTATAAAAGCAGATGGTATAGATCTCAGTTCACTCCAATATCTTAAAGGCCTCGGCATTAATTGCAGCGGTATCCTCTCTTCAGAGACGATATTGGCTAACAACTCCTCAGAAACAAAGTTCACAGTCACAGGACTCAGCATGAAAGGCGGGGCGCTGGATATACTGCCGCTGATAAATTCATTTACGAAAGCACAGGGCTTGATAATAGCGGATAAAAAACAGATCACCGTCACATCCCTTAGCCTTGAAGGTGACAAAGGATATGCCCGAGCAAAAGGCAAGATAGTGAACGGCAATGCAGATATGGTATTTGAGCTTATGCCTGAATTCAACAGGCTTGAAGAGTTTGAGAAGATGCTGATCAAGCAGTATGAGACTTCCCCGGGATATTACGTCTTTCCATACAGAGGGAAACTCTCAATATAAACTGTACCATTAAGATACGAGCTTCCTGCCTGCTTCAAAAGCATCCTTCAATGCAGTGGGGTGGCTCGTTATCGCGCCATTAGCGTCAACTTGAGGATAACAAAGCACATCATGTTCAGGCACATTGATCGTCCTGAAAAAAGCGGTCGCCGTTGCGTCACAGCATTTAAAACCGATCTCCTTCTTCATCCCGCCGACGAGCATCAATAATCCCTTCCTGCCGTTCTCACCTGCAGGTATCGGCCTCTTAAGCAGATACTTCTCGCACCAGAAAGACTGGCACCTGTCTATCAATGCCTTGATCTGGGCCGTAAGGCCGAAGAAAAAAACCGGCGAGGCGATGATAAACCTGTCCCCTCCGCGGATCGCCCTGTAAACCTTCTCCATATCGTCATCAACCGCGCATATCCCTGCCTCATTACATCCTCCGCAGTTAAGGCACGGGGATATCTTCATCCTGCTTGGCCTGAATACCGTAACAGAATGCCCTTCTGCCTCAATGGCGCGAATCGCCTCATTAAGAAGAAGCTCTGAATTGCCTTTAACCCTCGGACTTCCCAAGAAAGCTACAACCTTCATGGATTATATTAATCTATTTCGCTGTAAATCTTCCTATCTCTGTCATTTCGACTGAAGGGAGAAATCTTATTATCCCCTCTATCAAGACCAACAGTAGGTGCTTTAAACAGGGGATAAAGGGGATGAGTTATTTTTCTTGCACCCTCTCACTTGAGGGGAGAGGGCTGGGGTGAGGGTGAATAATCATTTCCTCTGCCGTCATTCTGGCTTGCCTGCCTGCCGGTAGGCATGATCCGGAATCGTTTAACTACACTACTATATTTTGTGCTTGTGTTTTCTTATTCATACAACTATGATATTCATATTCCAGCAAATACGGACGGCAGTATACTAATTGTTAGCAATAAAAAATATAATGCGCAGCAATAAGAACGGGGAGAGTTAATGATAAAGCAAGCACAGCATCTGAACATTATCTCAATTGCTACAAATCCACTTTAATTATTCCTCTGACCCTATGGAATAATAAAGTTGGGAAGAAGTTCATAAATAAATTCAAGATGAAAGAAGTGGATCGAACAATTTTTGGTTACTTATGCTTAGATCATATAAGTACAAACTATTTTAACCCTATCTTTGACATAGACTCTGGCTATATTTATGCAGATATTCTGTCATTATATCTGTTCGTTAGGTTTGTATTCGTCAACCAATCAGAAACCTATCAGAAGGTTGTTATGTTACTGAAAACAAAGGGTATATCGTGTGACGATTTTTAGCCATAATTTAACGGTTTATTTTATTAAAAAAATAACCGATAATATTCTATACACCCAACATAAAGGAGGACGTGTATGTCGGATCGTAAATCCAATAGACCCAATATTCCATCGTCAAACAACAATGATTTATACAGTGTTGATAGTTCGTTGTTTAATTTTTCAAGACGGTTCATACCTGATAAAATTGGTTCAGCAGCTTGTAGGCTTCCTGCTTCTGACGGTCGGACTAATTCAAAGTCATCGGATAGACCTTGCAGCGGTTCCATATCCAAGAAAAAGTAATCCATTAAAATTTATCTCTGAAGGTAGACCTTATATTCTGGCTCTGCTTTATCTTCGAGAGTATAAAGGGATTGCTAACAAGACATTGGAGTGAACGAGGTGAGTATGTCTACAAAAGGTCTACGCTGGCTTCATCTGTCCGACTTCCACTCTGGAAAGGATCAATATGGACAAATACAGCTTTTTGATTCAATCATTGAACATATTGACAGTAAAAAAAAGGCTGATCAAACGCCTGATCTTATCTTTATAACAGGCGACATTGCTGATAAAGGGAAAAAGGATGAATACGAGCTGTTTTGCAACGATTTTATTCTTCCCCTATGCGATCTTTTAGGAGACACCACAAAGATATTTATAGTTCCAGGGAATCACGATGTCGATCGCGACGAAGCCAGAGCGACTAAGAGATACGGCATCGTTAATGAGATTCCTGAATTTTTCGATCCCGATAAGAAAGGATTACATGAAAGAAAAGTTTTATTTCCTCGGTTTGAGAATTACACACAAGCAGATATGCATGCGTGGACAATTTCACCGGATAATTGGCTATTCTCCGAAGAAGGTTTTTTTACTTATATTCATGAAAAAAACGGTTGCAAGATTGGAATTTTAGGAATAAATACCGCATGGTTGTCAGAGGGTGAGGACAGGCACCACCTAACGCCCGGCAAAACAGTAATCCAAACTGGACTTAAAAAGCTTGAAGACTGTGCTTTTAAACTTATTATAGGACACCATCCATTAGATTGGTATGATGAAGATGAAATGCCCATACGTTCTATTTTTGGGAAAAAAAGCGTTATATATATACATGGTCATCTACATAGAAACAGTGGAAATCAGGAGGTTGGAGCGGGCCGTAAATTTCTGACTGTTCAGTCCGGGGCTGCATTTCAAGCGAGAGAGAGTGAACGGTGGATAAATCGTTTGCTTTGGTGCGAGCTGGATCTGGAAAAAGCTCATCTCAATATCCAGCCGCTCCAATGGTCAAAGGCTAATCAGGAGTGGGCTTTGGATGGTATAGCTTATCCGGAAGAATATAGAAAGCCCGGAACTGATTATTGGGTTCTGCCATTAAAAGATATTCCGCATAAACCTAAAGCTCAGTCTGTAAAAACTTCTGAGGAAGATGATACAACAATTTTGCCACAGGGGTGGTCCCTTGTTGATCAATCCTTTCTAGACGAAAAACAACGCGATTTGTCTGAAGACGATATATTGAGCTTCTTTGATGGGCGCGTTCCCTCGTGGCGAGACGCGCTGTCAGCTAAGATACCTCGTCGCAAAATAGTAAGTGATATAGTGGCGGAATTACATGATGCCAGACAGCATGGCGAATTACGCGTCACATTAATACTAGGCGCTGGTGGCGAAGGCAAATCAACCGTTTTTTTCCAAACAATTTCTGATCTATTGACCTCTGATTCTAGATGGAATATCTTGTGGCTCTCAAACCCTGCGCGTGATATTTTATGGCCAAATAGATTTCTAAATCAACTTCCACATGACACTAATAGTTGGCTAATTGTTTCTGATGATGCTGATTTAGTGGCAAAATACTTATTTGAAACCGCAAAGTCATTTCACAGGGCAGAGCGCAAAGATATTCAGTTTTTATTATGTTGTAGAGATTCGGACTGGCTTGCAGCTGAAGCGCATGAATGGCAATGGAAAGACTATGTTACTTTTGTAGAAAAAAGATTAAGAGGAATTACTATTGATGATGCAGAATTGATTGTCAAAGGATGGGCTCAACTTGGGAGCAAGGGATTAGGGAAGTTAAGTGGGCTAGATTATAAGGAGGCGGCTAGTCGCCTATATATAGCTTCAAAATCTGAGGAAGAAAAATATCAGGACGAAGGAGCCTTTCTTGGGGCGATGTTGCGGGCTCGTATGGGAGACGAACTAAAGTCACATGTAAAAAGTCTTTTATTACGCCTTAAAGAAAGGCATCTAAAAAATGAAACCCTTATGGACGCTTTCGCCTACATTGCTGCAATGCATTCAGAACAACTTTATATTTTGACAAAGGAGATTTTGGCGGAAACCCTCTCCTGTAAACTTAACGATATAAAAAAGAAGATTACCGGGCCGCTTGGGGATGAGGCAGCCGCATCAACTGGGGGGGATCGTATTTATACGCGTCATCGTGCAATAGCAGAAGCCGCCGTCGAGTTACTTGATGAAATATTTCACGTTGATTTTGATGAAATCTTTATTACACTGGCTGAATCAGCCTATCGTATCCATTGCCAAGGTCTCTATCTCCCATACTTTGTGAAGTGGAAATTTTTATCAGATCATTTTCTAAGTCGTGGAAATACCAGCCTCGCAATAAGACTTGATCAAGCTTTGCGCAAAATAGACCCAGCCGATTCCCGTTTAATAGTACATTTGTCAAGGCTGTTGAGAGAAGCTGGCCAGCCTGATTTAAGCATTAAAGTATTCCGAGAATTGGATCATGGTCTTGCTGGGCCAGTTAGGGCAGTCTTTTTTGAATGGGGTGTTGCCGAAGGCGTCAGCAATAATGATGCTTTAGCCGTTTGGCTTTTTGGCGTCGCCTTGTCTGACAAAATAGAACTAAAACCAATCGAAAACAAGACTGCTACAATGTGCCTAAGTGGTCTGGCAATGAATTTATTTAGGCTCTTTGAGTCATATAACAATTCTATATTCATTGAATCATGCGGAGCTGCTGTTCAGATCGGCCTTAGTTTCCCTTTATTAAACGAAATAGACAGACGATTATTGGGTGAATATGAAGCAAAAAGCAGAGCCGCAGGAGTTGAGAAGGGTGATCTTAAAATCGCATTTCACAGATTGCAAAAGGGCATAATTTCTGCTTGGGAGCAGAAGGAAGCCACATTGGCCCACTGGGTTGCGCCAGCATCAGAACTCACGTTTGAGCGACTGGGAAAGCTCATTGGAATTGAGGATATTTAATCTGGGACCGAGAGCCAATGACGGTGATGAATTTAAGGTAGCACTGAGAATGAATACGTGAGTACTCACAACCAATCGTTCCAGCGGGGAACCCGCTGAACTCTGCGTAACATCTACACCCCTACTCTATCTTCGTAAACATCTTCCCCATCGCCCGCAAAAGTTTCCTGTTGTTGAAAATCGCGTAAAATAGTATCCTATCTATAGCAAAGAATGGATGACTACAAATTCACAGAATATTTTGAGAAGGAAATTTTAAGGAAACGGCCATATCTCAAAAAAGAATGGTGTATTCAGATAATTAAGCACCCGCTCAGGGTTGAACCTCAGGAGCATAATCGTTTCAGGTTTTGGGGCATAGTTGAAGAATTAGATGACCGTGTACTTAGAGTCATTACATTAGAAGATAAAAAAACAATTCACAATGCATTTCCAGACAGGAGGTATAAGCCATGAAACTTAATTATTATCCGGAGACCGATTCTCTATATATCGATCTCTCCGAAAAAACAAGCGTTGAGAGCAAAGAAATTTCTACAGGTGTTGTCCTTGATTATGATGCCGACGGCAATTTAGTGGGCATTGACATAGACAATGCAAGCAAAAAAGTCCAGCTCAAAGAACTGATTCTCAGCAGGCTCCCTGCGGATATTCACGCAGTCGCAGCCTAATAATATCTCATACGGATTTTATATTACTTTGCTGCATAGATCCTACTCTATCTTCGTAAACATCTTCCCCAACGCCCCGCATATCGGGCACTCATCCGGCGCCTCGCCCTCAACGGTATTCCCGCAGACCTGGCAGACATAATAATCAACTTCCCTGCTGTTGCCGAGGCTTTCGAGCGCACTCTTATATAGCGCCGCGTGTATCTTTTCCACCTCATTTGCAAGATAAAAACTCCTTGAAGCCGAAGTCTCTCCTTCTGCCTTTGCTTCATCTATCATTGCCGGGTACATGCTCTCAAACTCATGCGTCTCTCCGCTTATGGCAGCCTCAAGGTTCTCTTTGGTGCTTTTAATGCCGTCAAGCTCCCTGAGATGGTTATGGGCATGGACCGTCTCGGCATCGGCAGCGGCCCTGAAGAGCTTGGCAACCTGGCGGTAGCCCTCTTTTTCAGCCTTTTTTGCAAACGCAAGGTATTTCCTGTTGGCCTGCGACTCGCCCGCGAACGCGTCCTTAAGATTCTTTTCAGTCTTTGACATTGCTCCTCCCCTATAAAAACAGATGTGTGATTTCTAATTGCTCATTTCACTTCAGGCGACGGGTCATCCCTGAATATATTTGTCCTGACGGCAAGCGAAAAAAGATAAGGGTAGCTCTTCTTCATATGCTTCATATACATCAGCCATTCAAACAGCAGATGATTATACGCGCGGTTGATATCCAGTTCCAGGTGCTTGCCGTCCATCTCGGCCAACAGTGAAAGATCCTGCCTCGCATCAAGCTCCTCTGAAAGGTGAAATACGGCCCAGAGCAGGTCTGTAAAAGAATCATGCTCAAGCAGGTTCTGGTTCTCCAGCAGGCGCAGCAGAAACAGCCTCTTTTCATGCAGAAAATCCTTCAACTCATCCAGGCTGCCTTTGCGTATATCAACTTCAGGTTTATGCCCTGATATAAATCTGACAGCTTCATTAAAATCCTTATCAGACCATTCAGCTGATACGATCATATGTTTATTCCCCCGCAGAGAATGGCTGTTGAATTTGAGAAGATGCTCAAGCAGGTCATTGCCAGCCTCGCTGAAGAAAGTCCCGATGACCATATTCATCTTCTGCATCAGGATATCCTTCTCCCTCTGCTGAAGAAGGCGGTGGATGATCAGAGTGACAAGCAGGACTTCGATCGGCACAAACGCGATATCACCCAGCAAATATATGAAAATGTGATGGGCGTCGCCAAAGAGCGCGTAGTGTATAGAATAAAAGAGCATGGAAAGGCTTATGAGTGCCAATCCAAGTATGATCTGCCATCGAGTATTATTCATTAAGCCTCACACATAAAACAGATGTCAAAACACGACCTTTTCTGTAATGCCCGCCTTCCTCTATTCAGGCTTATCAGGAACGGCCCGGGAAGGCCCTGTTCCCCTGCCTGCGAGGTAGAGCGCTATCTCCTCAGCCACATCAGCTGAAATAGCGCCGCCGGAATATTTTGACATCCTCTTCGTGGTCCTTTTCCACCCTTCGAGATCCTTGTTTTTTCTCAAAGCGCGGTCAAGGGCATGGCATTGCCCGCACTTCTTTTCAAACAGTTCTTTTCCGCTGTCTGAAGAAGCTGATGAAAAAGAAACGTTCGCCAACAATAAAAATGACAGCCCGGCTATCAAAGGGATCTTCCCCATCTCCGGCCTCCTTGTTAAGATCAATTTACTTAATCAGAAGAATTATCAGGCGGTCTTCTGCATGGGCTTCCCGCAGCAGACAAGAACTCCGACTCCCTCGTTGGTCACAGCCACCTCGTTTGTACAAACCACACACTTATACTTTTCACCAAGCTTTGTCGCCATTTCATCCTCCTTATATACTGCCGAGATTAAAACCCTTCACATATGAATTATTATAATATATTTTTCATACCTACTCTAATATCATACTTTTCTGTTAAAATCTATAATTCAAAATATGACAAAAAATGAGATGTATATAAAAAAAACCCTCGCTCTCGCTGCAAAGGGCATTGGCCGCACAAGCCCCAATCCTGTTGTCGGCGCTGTTATAGTCAAGAACAACAGGATCATAGCTTCTGACTATCATAAAAAAGCAGGCGAGCCTCATGCCGAAGCACTTGCCCTTGCAAAGGCAGGCGCCTCTGCAAGAGGAGCCACGCTCTACATCAACCTTGAACCATGCTGCCATACCGATAAAAAAACACCGCCGTGCACCAATGCTATTATCAGATCAGGCATTAAAAAAGTTGTAGTCTCAATGCTTGACCCGAATCCAAAGGTATCAGGAAAAGGGATAAAGGAGCTTAACAAGGCCGGGATCGAAACCGAGGCAGGCATCATGGAAGGAGAGGCTGCGAAGCTTAATGAACCTTTTATCAAGTTCATTACAACAAAAAAACCATTCATCATTCTTAAGATAGCCCAGAGCATTGACGGCAAAATAGCGGACGCAAAAGGCGAGTCCAAATGGATCACAGGCGAGAAGGCAAGAAAGCATGTTCATAAACTGAGGAATGAGCTGGACGCCGTAATGGTAGGAATAGGAACTGTAATAAAGGACGACCCGTCCCTTGACTGCAGGATGAGAGGAGGGAGGAATCCATACAGGATAATCGTTGACAGCGAGCTCAGGATATCTCTCAAATCCAAATTATTAGGGTATAAAGACGGCAAGACAATTATAGCAACAACAGATCAGGCAGCAGCCGGCAAGATTAATGCGATAAGAAAGGCCGGGCATCAGCTCCTTATTTTAAAGAGCAGAAACAAACAGGTTGACCTTAAACTATTGGGAAAAGAACTCGGCAGGCTGGGGATATCAAGCATAATGATCGAAGGCGGTTCACACATAGCCGCGTCAGCGCTTTCAGGCAGGATAGTTGATAAGGTTATGTTCTTTATCGCTCCAAAGATCATAGGCGGCAAGGATGCCGTAACATCTGTTGAAGGCGGCGCTCCTGCCTCACTTTTGAAAGCTTTAAAGCTAAGAGACATAAAAACAAGAAAATTCGGCGATGACCTGCTTATTGAAGGATATGTGAAAAATTAAAACCCGTTTCTACTGATTAAGACTTCTTCTCCTGCGCCTCGGCTATCTTATTGTAGACCCATCCGAATATGGAAGCGCAGATAACACCGTCAAAAAAACCTATGATAAGGCCGAAGAAACTCCCCTTGATAGAGATATCATACCCCGGATACATGGATTGAGGCAAAGACTTCAGAAATGTCTCTCCATATCCTGTATAAACACTCAATAGCGTGACAATAAATAAACTTAAACCCCATAAAATACCTGTTGAAACACCAAGCGCCAAAAGTTTGAATTTCATGATCATTCCCTCTTAATTATTTTTTTGTTTTATTATTATACTGCAAAAGCCTTTTATCCGTCTCAATAACCTTCTCAACATCATCACCGCTCAGTTCCCATGAATACTCTCCGTCTCCATTGCGTTTCAATTTGATCTTCACCGGTGTTTCCGGAGCGGCCTCACCTATCTCCTGAACGGATTTAAAAGCACTGCCCTCATCCTTGGCAGTCCCGCCTGCGCCTGAGCAGGCAGTTGCTGTCAGGATCAAGCACATAAACAGAAATACGAGAATTGAATTCTTATTTTTCACTCTTTCACCTCAATTTTTAATTTATCTTAGTAACTCCTGTATTTATTTGTTATGGGGAACCTGCGGTCCTTGCCGAACGCACGCTGTGTTATCTTTATCCCCGGAGGCGCCTGGCGTCTCTTATACTCGGAACTGTCTACCATTCTTATAACCTTTTGAACGCTGTTTACATCACAGCCCAGCTCCATGATCTCTTCAAAACTGCGGTCATCCTCAACATAAGCTTTAAGCACAGGGTCAAGCACAGGATACGGCGGAAGAGTGTCTGTATCCCTCTGGTCAGGCTTAAGCTCTGCCGTAGGCTCTTTCCATAATATATTTTCCGGAATAAGCATACTGCCCTCTTTGCCGTTGCGCCACTCGCAGAGTTTATACACAAGCGTCTTCGGCACATCCTTTATCACAGCAAACCCGCCGGCCATATCGCCGTACAAGGTAGCGTAACCAACGCTCATCTCGGACTTATTCCCTGTTGTCAGAACGAGCCATCCGAACTTATTTGAGAACGCCATCAGGATAGTTCCCCTGATCCTTGCCTGCAGGTTCTCTTCTGTAGTGTCCGGAGCGGCGCCGCTGAACTCTTTTGAAAAAGTTTTAAGGAAGACGTTGAAAATATCATCGATAGGAACCGTCTTTATCTTTATGCCGAGATTGTCAGCGTGAGTGTGTGCATCGTCACGGCTCTCTTTGGAAGTATAGCGCGACGGCATAAATACACCGTGCACATTCTCTCTCCCGAGCGCGTCAACAGCGATGGTCGCGACCAGGGCAGAGTCGACCCCGCCGCTCATCCCTATCACCGCCCCCTTAAACCTGTTCTTCTGCACATAGTCTTTTGTTCCGAGGACAAGCGCGCTGTATATTTCTTCAGGTTCGGATATCTTCTTATGCCTTCTGTTCTTTAATTGAGGTCTTCTTTTTGAGAGCGCCGAAGGGATATCTGCCATCTCAACCTTCTCGCCTTTGGATACCAGCCTCTTAAGCTCCTTCCTGCTGTCATCTGATAATTCCTGCCGTTTGACCTTTTCCGGTTGAAAATCAAATGTCAGCATCTCTTCCACAAACTGCCTGCCCTCAATTATCATCCCGCCCTTAGCATCCATTACAAAACTGCCGCCGTCAAATACAAGTTCATCCTGCCCGCCGACCATGTTTACATAGAGCATTGCGGCATTGCATTCCAGCGCGCGTTTTTTAAGCATCTCTTGCCTGACGGCTATCTTGCCGATGCAATACGGCGACGCGTTGATATTTATGATAAGCTCGGCGCCGGACAATGCCTGAACCTTTGCCGGCCCGTTCTTCTCCCAGATATCCTCACAAATATTTATCCCGATATTTATTCCGGCAAAATTATAGACCGGATACCTCGCGCCTTTTTTAAAATAACGGTATTCATCAAAGACCCCGTAATTCGGAAGATGCTTTTTATGGTAAACATCTATGATTTTTTTATTCGATATAACTGCTGCCGCATTATAGAGACCCTCTTTTTTATCGACAAAACCGATAATGGCTGCTATTCCGTCAACTGACCTCTTTATCTCATTAAGCACATCAATGCTGTCATCTATAAAATCAGGCTTCAGGAGAAGGTCTTCAGGAGGATAACCTGTCACTGCAAGTTCCGGAAAGACGATGAGGTCAGACTTGGCGGCAAGGGCTTTCTTTATATATGAAACTATCTTCTTCCGGTTGCCTTCAAGGCCGCCAACCGTAGGGTTCATCTGTGCCAGTGATATGCGCATATTGGTTATATTACCCTCTGAAATTACTTCTGCTTCACAACATTAAGTGCTTAAATGATAATTGAAGATGCGCGATTTGTAAACCCGGAATATCTTCATAATTTATTCAATATAGATATGCTAAGCTTTAATTATTATTTTTGACCTATGGTGTTTTGAAATATATAATCTAAACGATACCATTATAAAAGGAGAAGAAATGTCTATCAAAAAAGCCGAATTCAGAAAGCTGCTTTTTTTTGCCGCTATCATATTATTGCTCAATATAGCCTGCCTTGTTCCTATGATCACCCATTCTGAGGCCAATGCCAGGAGCCAAACTTCCTTGCAGGAGTCGAAAGACCTTCTTTCAAGGACCAGTGAGGCCATGTCAGAAGTAGTTGAAGCGGTCAAGCCTGCCGTAGTCAATATCTCTACTACAAAGACCATTAAGACCCAGGGCAATGTCAATCCTTTATTTGAAGACCCGTTCTTTAAAAGATTTTTTGGCGACCAGTTCGACCAGATGCAAAGACCACGGGAAAGAAAGGCTACAAGCCTCGGGTCAGGGGTTATAGTAACTTCTGACGGTTATATAGTCACTAATAACCATGTTGTAAAGGATGCTGATGAGATAACCGTTCTTTTATCTGATAAAAGGGAGTTTGAGGGAAAGCTCATAGCCAGTGACCCGAAGACAGACATATCAGTTATCAAGGTCGAAGCTGAAGGATTACCTACGATGACCTGGGGGAATTCAGATGATTTAAAGGTGGGCGGGCTTGTAATGGCTATAGGCAGCCCGTACGGACTGAACCAGACCGTTACCTCGGGCATCGTCAGCGCGCTTGGAAGAGAGAATGTAGGCATATCAGACTATGAGGATTTCATACAGACAGATGCTGCCATAAATCCCGGGAACTCTGGCGGCGCACTTATAAACGCAAAAGGCGAACTTGTCGGCATCAATACCGCCATCTTCAGCACTTCAGGAGGATACCAGGGCATTGGTTTTGCAATTCCGAGCAACATGGCAAAAAGAGTTTTGGACAGCCTCGTTGAAAAAGGAAAGGTCATACGCGGATGGTTAGGCGTATCTGTTCAGCCCATCACGCCTGAGCTTGCCAGACAGTTCCAGCTTATCGACAATTACGGCGCTCTTATTACCGAGATAATCGAAGGAGGCCCTGCTGAAAAGGCCGGCCTTCTGAGAGGGGATGTAATAGTTGAGTTCAACAATATAAAAGTTGATGAGCCCGCAAATCTGAGAAACAGCGTAGCCAATACTTTGCCCGGCGAAGAGGCAAAGGTTGTGGTTATCAGAGATGGAAAACTCACAACCCTCAAGATAACAATTACAGAACTCAGCGCGGAATCTGAAAAAACAGCCAACACTATCCTTGATAACGCCCTGATGGGCGTAACAACCCAGGACATTACCCCGGATATCTACAAAGAGCTGAATATTCCGCAGAAGCTCAGGGGCGTTGTAATATCTGACGTTGCCGAAGACAGCCCTGCCGCAGAGAAACTTACGCGTGGAGATGTTATTCTTGAAATAAACAGAAAAGCCGTATCCGGCACAGACGATTTCAATGACATCGTATCAAAGATAAAGCCTGAAGATGACGTGCTCCTGCTGGTTTACAGAAAAGGCTCCTCTATCTTTATTTCATTAAGCGGCAAGAAAAAGGAAGAGATAAAGAAATAAGATAATCAGGCAGGGGAGATTTTCTAATTAAGATCTCCCCTTTACTGCCTCTATAACTTTCAGAAGGGGTACATTTAATTTCTTAGCTATCTTTTTGCAGTCATCATACTCCGGGGTTGCCTTAAGTATCTTTCCGTCAAGGCGTGAAACCTTCACATTGATATTCCCGAACTTTGTCTTTACAGGTTTTATCTCCCGCGCAAGCACTTCACGCCCTGCGGTATAAAATCTCACGCCGATGCTCGTCGTCTCTGTAAATATGATCTTTGAAAGCTCATCCATTTTTTCTTTATAACAGAGAACCGTCAGCTTGATACCCGGCCTGCCCTTCTTCATTATGATATTTGTCAGCCAGACATCAAGCGCGCCCGCCTTAAAGAGTTTCTTCATCACATACTCATAAACCTGAGGGTTCATGTCATCAATATTGGTTTCTATGATTGTGATATCTTTATCTGAAAATCCCCCTTTCTCCCCCTTTTTTAAAGTGGGACTCAAAATATTCCCCTCTTTGGCAAAGAGGGGTGAGGGGAGATTTTTAAATTTTTCTCCTAAAATCATCGTCAGCACATTCGGCTGTTCTTTAAGCTCCTTGCCGCCTGCGCCTAATCCTGTCCCCGAGACTTTCATATCAGGAAACGGCATAAATCCTTTTGCAAGTGACGATATTATCACAGCGCCTGTCGGGGTTGTAAGCTCATGCTCTAAGCCTGATGAGTAGACCGGAACGCTTTTCAAAAGCTCCAGAGTCGCCGGAGCCGGAACAGGCAATATGCCATGTGCTGTCTTTACCGTGCCGCCTCCCACATTTAAAGGAGAAGAATAAATCTCAGTGATGCCGAGCATATCAAGACCTATCAGCGCGCCAAATATATCTACTATGCAATCAACCGCGCCGAGCTCATGCAGATGAACGTCCTGAATTTTCTCACCGTGAACCTTTGCCTCAGCCTCAAAGAGCCTTTTGAATATTAATAGACCTTTCTGTTTTATCTCTTTTGAGAGTGTTGAAGTTGTAATTATCTTCTCTATGTCTTTCCATTTTTCAGCTGACTGCTGATGGCTGACTGCTGATGGCTTAAGAACCACATCAACCTTTGTTGCGGCAAGCCCTGACCTTTTCACTCTCTTAACTTTTAATTCATATCCGTGAACAGGGAGTTTGGAGAGTTCCTTTTTTAAGGCTTCAGGAGAAACGCCTGCGTCAACAAGCGCGCCGAGGATCATATCGCCGCTTATCCCTGAGAAACAGTCAAAGTATACGATCATAATAAATTTATCTTATGCGCCAGGACACCCGCGCCGAAACCGTTATCAATATTCATTACAGCTATTCCGGGAACGCATGAACTCAGCATTGCAAAGAGCGTGGTAATGCCGCCGAGGTTTACGCCGTATCCGACCGAGGTTGGAACTGCGATGATAGGCTTGTCTGTCATCCCGCCGACAACTGAAGGCAGCGCGCCCTCCATCCCTGCGACAACTATCAGCACCTTCGCGTCCTTTAATGAATCCTTTGCATCCATAAGCCTGTGCAGGCCGGCAACTCCGACATCATAAGTTATCTCAACCCTGCTTCCGAGAAATGATGCTGTTACCGCTGCCTCTTCAGCAACAGAGATATCAGATGTGCCTGCGGAGATGACCGCTACAAAGCCTTCCTTCTTCTTCTCGCCGCCTACAATTATCACACCAGACCTCTCATAAAACTCAGCCTTCTTTTTATGCTTCCTGCATAGAGCCTCTATCTTTTGAAACACAGGTTTTGACGCCTTGGTGATAAAAAGCTTCCCGCTCCGCTTCAGGATCGAATCTGATATTGATACGATATCTTTTATCTCCTTGCCCTGGGCATATATCACCTCAGGTATGCCATGCCTCAGTGACCTGTGATGGTCGACCTTTGCAAAACCCATGTCCTCATACGGAAGATGCTTTAAGGTCTCCATCGCCTTCATTACCGAGACATCTCCCGTCTTCACAGACTCAAGTAAATTTTTTATCTTCTTGTTATCCATTGTAAAATCCTGTCATTCCGGCTTGTCCGGAATCGTTGCCAAAAAAGATTCCCGACGCGCTTCGCTTGCGAGAATGACATGCTCTTGGTAATTATGCTTTTCCTTCTGCCTATTTTTTTAATGTTCCGCTTTCAGGCTTCTTGCCATCAGCTCTTTAACCGCGTCTTTTGGAGGCTTGTCCTCATTAATAGTTTTAAAGACCTGTTCAACCACAGGCATCTCTACCCTGTATTTTTTAGAGAGCTCATATGCTGATTCAGAGGTCGCAATACCTTCAGCCACCATTGACATGCTTGAGACGATATCTTTAAGCTTCTCGCCTTTGCCGAGCCTCATGCCTACGGTATAGTTCCTTGACAGAACGCCTGTGCATGTAAGCACCAGATCGCCCATGCCGCTGAGCCCCCTGAATGTCTTCTCATCCGCGCCCATGACAACGCCAAGCCGGATTATCTCCTCAAGCCCCCTTGTGATAAGAGCAGCCCTCGCGCTTGAGCCGAGGCCGAGGCCGTCTGAAATTCCTGAAGCTATAGCCATGACATTTTTAAGCGCGCCGCCAAGTTCAACGCCAAGCACATCGGTATTTGTATAGACCCTGAAGTAGTCGGTATTAAATATCTTCTGAAGCGCCAGGCCTGTATCTTCACTCTTGCTTGCTAACGTTACAGCAGTAGGAAGTTTCTTTATCACCTCTTTGGCAAAGCTCGGGCCTGAAAGGGCAGCCGTCTTGCGTCCGGTCATCTCTTCAATTATCTGCGAGACCGTCAGAAGCGTACCGTTCTCAATGCCTTTAGATGCTGTCACTATATGAGCGCCTTGAGGAATAAGAGAAACAGCTTGCTTAAAGACCATTCTTGTGTGCTGTGTAGGCACAACGCTGAGAACAACCTCAGCATCTTTAAGCACATCACGCATACTGCTTGAAGGTATAATGTTTTGAGGAAGTGCTGCGTCAGGAAGGAATTTTGCATTGACCCTGCTCTTTGCGATCTCATCAGCAAGTTCATGCTCATATACCCAGAGAGAAACATCATACCCCTTCTCCCCGAGCAGAAATGCCAGCGCGGTTCCCCAGCTTCCCGCTCCTATGACAGCGATCTTTTTCATATGATAATTTATTACTCCTTCAATCCCCTCTTTGGCAAAGAGGGGCAAGGGGAGATTTTATTATTTATTCTCCGCCTTATTTACCTTGGCCCATGTATCTTTCAAAGTCACTGTCCTGTTAAAGACCGGCATCTTCTTAATAAAAGAGTCTTGCGGGTCGACACAAAAATAGCCGAGCCTCTCGAACTGACACATGAACGCATCCACAAGAGCCGGCTCAATACGGCTGAATGACATTGTCTTAAGCGAGTTCGGATTCAGATCTGCGATAAAATCCTCACCGGGCTCAGAAACTGAAAAGAGGTGATCATACAACCGCACTTCAGCAGGCAGAGACCTCGGCGCAGATACCCAATGGATCGTTGCCTTGACCTTGCGGCCGTCAGGAGAATCGCCGCCCCTTGTCTCCGGGTCATAGGTGCAGCGGATCTCAGTGATAACTCCGTTCTCATCTTTGGCCACACCTGTGCAGGTTATAAAGTAGGCATACCTTAAACGCACCTCCCGCCCCGGAGCCAGGCGGAAGAACTTCTTCGGCGGGTCTTCCATAAAGTCATCACGCTCAATATAGATTTCCCGTGAAAAAGGCACCTTTCTCGTGCCCATGCTCTCATCTTCAGGATTGTTCACGGCATCAAACTCTTCTACCTGATCATCAGGATAGTTCTCTATCACAACCTTCAAAGGGTCAAGCACCGCCATAAAGCGCGGGGCGCGTTTGTTAAGATCCTCCCTGAGACAGTGCTCAAGCAAAGCCATATCAACTGTGCTGTTTCTCTTTGCGATGCCTATACGTTCACAAAAGTTTCTGATAGCCTCAGGGGTGTAGCCGCGCCTTCGCAAGCCTGAAAGGGTCGGCATCCTGGGGTCGTCCCAGCCCGTGACATGCCCTTCATTTACAAGCGTAATAAGCTTTCTCTTGCTCAAAACCGTATTCGTTATGTTAAGGCGCGCGAACTCGATCTGCTGAGGATGATAGATATTCAATTCATCCAAAAACCAGTCATAGAGGGGACGATGGTCTTCAAACTCAAGAGTGCATAGCGAATGAGTGATGCCCTCAATAGAATCTGATACGCAGTGAGCAAAATCATACATAGGATAGATACACCACTTGTCGCCTGTCCTGTGATGGGAGGTTTTCTGAATACGATAGATGACAGGATCGCGCATGTTGATGTTGCCGGATGACATATCTATCTTTGCGCGGAGTGTGCGTGAGCCATCCTCAAACTCCCCACCCTTCATCAGCTCAAAGAGGGCTATGTTCTCCTGTACTGAACGATTCCTGAACGGGCTCTCCTTGCCCGGCTCTGTAAGAGTCCCCCTGTACTGCCTCATCTCATCAGCGCTCAGGTCGCATACATACGCCTTGCCGTTGTTGATCAGTTGAAGCGCGTGCACATAGAACTGGTCAAAGTAATCGGAGGCGTAGTATTCCCTGTCGTCCCAGTCAAAGCCGAGCCAGTCGACATCATCTTTTATCGCTTCGACATATTCAACTTCCTCTTTAGTCGGGTTAGTATCATCGAAACGAAGATTGCAGAGTCCGCCCTTAAATTCATTTGCGATGCCAAAATTAAGGCATATGGACTTTGCGTGGCCTAAATGAAGATAGCCGTTAGGCTCAGGCGGGAAGCGCGTATGCACGCGGCTCTCGTTCTTGTTCTGTTTAAGGTCTTCAGAGATTATCTCCCTGATAAAGTCAGATGGTTTTGGAGAATTATCATTCATAATAAAATTGTGTCATTGCCCCTTTAATGTCATTCTGGCTGCTCCGTCCAGCCTACTGTTGGCTTGTCCAGAATCTATCCGTATAAAGATTCTGGACAAGCCAGAATGACAGAGTAGTTACGAGGCTTTGATAGCCTCAACAGCCTTTTCCAATCTTTTAACAGTCTTCTCTTTGCCTACTATCTCAAGCACCTCGAATATCCCGGGGCTTGCGGTGCCGCCTGTGATAGCGACCCTGACAGGCTGCGCGAGCTTCCCAAGGTTTGCTCCGTGCTTCTCAACTATGGATTTGAAGATACTTTCAAGTGCTGATGACGAAAAATCCGAAGCCGCTGCCAGTCTCTCTTTCAGTTCGACTAAGAGTTCAAGGCAATCTTTGTTAAGGAACTTCTTACATGCCTTATCATCATATTTTATCTCTTCAGCAATATAGTAGCGCATAGACTCAGCAAGCTCGACCAATGTCTTTGAACGTTCTTTTAATGTAAGGACAGCCTTGCTCAGCCATGCCATGTCAATTGACCCGCCTTCTTTGAGCAAACCATCTTTGACCAAAAAAGGAATGACAAGCTCAGCAAGCCTCTCCGGCGATGAACCCATGATATACTGAGCGTTCAGCCAGTCAAGTTTTTCAGGATTAAATACAGCAGCAGCCTTGCCGATATGTTCAAAGGAGAAATGTGCAATAAGCTCTTCCTTTGTAAAGACCTCCTGATCGCCGTAAGACCATCCGAGGCGCACAAGATAATTGACAAGCGCCTCAGGCAGATACCCCATATCCCTGTAAGCGGTGACTGAAGTCGCGCCATGCCTTTTAGAGAGCCGCGCCTTGTCAGCGCCGAGTATCATCGGAAGATGCGCGAACTTAGGCACCGCATAATCCAGCGCCTCATAAATCTGTATCTGCCTCGGAGTATTATTGAGATGGTCATCGCCTCTTATCACATGGGTTATCTCCATATCAACGTCATCAACGACAACCGTCAGGTTATATGTCGGAGTGCCGTCGGAACGCTGTATGATAAGGTCATCAAGCTGTTCATTATTAAATTCAACAACACCCTTTATCAGGTCATGTACTACGGTAACGCCGTCCTGCGGCATCCTGAACCTTACAACCGGTTCTACTCCTGTAACAGGCTCTTTAAGCCCTCTGCACTTCCCGTTGTATTTTAGCGCCCTGCCTTCTTTCATCGCCTCTTTTCGCTTTGCCTCAAGCTCCTCAGGAGAGCAGTAACAGTGATAAGCATTGCCTTCTGCCAGAAGCTTGTCTACATATTTTTTGTAGATATCAAAGCGCTCTGTCTGCCTGAACGGGCCTTCATCCCAGCTAAACCCGAGCCACTTCATGCCGTCAATGATAGCGTCAATGAATTCGTCAGTAGAACGGGTTCTGTCAGTATCTTCGATCCTTAATATGAAGGTGCCGTTATTGTGCTTTGCGTAAAGCCAGTTGAACAATGCCGTCCTTGCCCCGCCGATGTGAAGGAAACCTGTAGGGCTCGGTGCAAATCGTACGCGTATCTTTTCAGTCAAAGTCATTCTCCTTAAGCAGTTAAAATCAAGGTCAATTATATCATAGATAGAGTGGAAGCGGGAAAGATTGGAAACTGCTCTTCGATAACGAGAGAAGACGTGAGGTTAATTCATTATCTTGAAAATCCAGACCGTTATAGTCTTTAATTGAAGGCATGAAAGAGATAATACCGGCTGCAACAATCGAGAAAAAGATATATCTGATACGTTCCCATAACGTCATGCTTGATAGCGATTTAGCAGAGCTATATGAAGTTGAAACAAAAGTTCTTCTTCAGGCTGTAAAAAGAAACATCGAACGGTTTCCTGACGATTTCATGTTTCAGCTTAACAATCAGGAAGTTATGAACTTGAGGTCACAAATTGTGACATCAAGTTGGGGTGGACGACGCTACAATCCATACTCCTTCACAGAAAATGGTGTTGCAATGCTCTCAGGTATTTTAAACAGCAAAAGAGCTATCCATGCAAATATTCAGATCATGAGAACTTTCACAAAGATCAGGGAATTACTTGCCACACATAAAGATTTGAGACAGAAAATTGAAGCAATGGAGAAGAAATACGATAGTCAATTCAAGATTGTTTTCGATGCCATCCGCCAGCTAATAACACCGCCTGAGACAAAGAGTAAAAAAATAATTGGTTTTGGAAAAGAAAAGTAATAAATTGCAGCATGGCAGTATTATCTTCTGTTGTACTTTACGGCGTTGTCTTTGGAGAGGCCGACGGGGTATTTCTTTTCATTGAGGGCGATCTTGGCGAGGACTTCTTTTTCGATGTCGATGTTTAATTTATCAGCAAGGCGGACGAGGTAAATGAAGACATCTGCTATCTCTTCTTTAACCTGTGCGAGTTCTTTTTCAGAATTGACGATATCCTTTGACTGCTCTTCTGTCAGCCACTGGAAGATCTCAAGCAGTTCAGCAGCTTCTGCGGCGAGAGCCATTGAGAGGTTCTTCGGGCTGTGAAACTGATCCCAGTTTCTGGCTTCAGCGAACTTGCGGAGGGTCTGTTGGATGTCAGGGAGGTTCATGACGATCCTTCCGGGAAAGGCGCGTGCATAGTGTTCATAGAAGGAATCCTGCAATCTCGGTAAATATCTCTTTCAATAAAGGAACCTCTGCAGCTTCAACATTTCCGTCAGGCAGGTGCTTGTGACCAGAGGCGGCTATTGATGGTTTATGTTTGGCATTGTCATAACGGAAGACTAACGAGCCGTCGCCTTGCTGATAATGGAATGAGTAGTTGAGCTTCTGAGGTTTGTATTTGAGATCCAGATATTCCGTAAAAATAAGTTTGGAGTTGTTAGAGAAAGTGACTTCGCCTTCTATGATGCCGATCTTCTCGGTTCTGAAATCAGTTCTTAATTTAGAATCAGCAAGTAAGCCAGCCCTGGCATATTCATCTATGACCTTTACAAGTTCTGACAGGTATTCGCTAAGCAACATACCGGATTTCCTTCAGTCTGTTCAGGTCTGCAAGTATCCTCTCCCTGATCTTCAGTTCCCCGGCCCATTCAATATATTCAGAGTCGCCGTTTTTCATATCTTCGGCTGTGAACTTAGACAGAAACGTTTCAGAAGAAATCTTATATTCATTCTCAAATTGTGTAATCTGTTTATTTGTCTTTTGAAGACCAAGTTCAAGACGCTTCAGTTCCGCTTCAATGGCATCCTTGATGATATCCAGCGTGCTGTTATCTGAATCGGATTTTATCTGTACCGTTGTCATGATAACCTCCTTCTTTGATTGCCTATATTTTATCTGAATTGACCTTCTACATCAAACGCTTTAAATCGGTAATGCACCTGATT
This sequence comes from Nitrospirota bacterium, assembly GCA_016207885.1. NCBI lineage: Bacteria > Pseudomonadati > Nitrospirota > Nitrospirota bacterium. The sequence continues at coordinate 71,238 of JACQZE010000025.1, forward strand.
ATCAGTATGTTACCACATGAGGGTAATTTTCAGGATTGTTTACACAGGGGAGAGGTTCTTCGGGCTGTGAAACTGATCCCAGTTTGCGCTTTTATTCCCCTCTTTAGTAAAAAGGGCTCCCTGTCCGGTAGGCAGGCTTTATGCGAAATCCAGCGACTATTCAAATGAGACTTATAGTCTATGGACGTAAAAGTATTAATTGTATTTAATAGATCATTGTGAAAGACATTCAAATTAAGTTCGGCGAAAATGTTAAAAACCAACGCAAGAAGATGGAATATTCCCGTGAGAAACTTGCAGAACTCAGCGGTCTGCATTGGCACTACAAAAAATATTTTGCAAACAACTTCATGCGTTTTGTTAAAATAATGCCATGAAACAACATGAAGCAGTTATGAAAGTAATGGCAGAGAACGGAGGATATGCGACCCTTGGCTTTTTAAATCAAGAGGTACTCAAGATTCGAGAGTGTGTATGGAAAACAAAAACTCCATTTGCAAGCATCCGCCGTATTGTTCAAGATGAGCGTTTTTTCTTTAAGATACGCCCCGGCTTATGGGCATTAAAATCCTTTAAAGGCAAGCTACCGACTGACATCCTGCCAGTTAAAGACCAGCCAAAGGCAAAACAGGAAGAATATTCCCACTCCTATTATCAAGGGTTACTTGTAGAAATAGGAAACTTAAAGCAGTATAAAACATTTGTTCCCAATCAGGATAAAAACAAGCTTTATCTTGGTAAAAAACTTTCTGAAATTGTAACGGTTTCCAATATATATCAGTTTAGCTATGATGCGATAGTTTGAACAGCGCGAACTGTTGATGTGATGTGGTTCAACAAGAGAAACATGCCTTCAAGCTTTTTTGAAATCGAACATTCCACGGATATTCATAATTCCTTGCGAAAATTTGTTGAGCTACAGGACTTCTATACCAACTTCTGCATAGTCGCTGATGAGGTCAGACGGAGGGAATTTCAGACAAAATTGTCCTCTCAGGCATTTAACCCTATTAGCAAACGGGTTGGTTTTTGGAGTTACGACAATGTGGCCGAATTACATTCAAAAACAAGTGAGCTTATAAGTATAGAATCCAGGCTCATTCTGTAGAAAGGGAGAGTAAATGCTATTTAAACCTTATTTTAAAGAAATTTCGGAAGAGCTAAACAATGATATTATTATGTTTAAAGAGAAATACTCTGAGACAAAAAATAATTGTTATCCTGAAGAATTAACAAAATTATTTGAAAAATATATTGAGGTTTATGGGCATGCATACTGTATGGATGTGGGTAGTGAAAGGAAGAAGCTATCAAAATTGCTCTATAGAGCCTTAAATGAAATAAAACCTTGACATCAAATATCAACAAGTTGGCGGTTTAGTCGATGACTAATTACAGACATGCGATTTTAAACGCAAGCAGTATTTGAAGCTGGTAGCATCACTTGGCATCAAGGTTGAATACGTCTATGTGCTAAATGATTGGTTTAAAAAACCGGAATACAAAGATGTATTGGATTATATTCATAGCGTTAATTGCCACTATAAATTCAATGAGCTTCCTTTGGCGTGGTTAGGATTGCCTACAAAAAAGGGCTAATAAATTAGACGGCTCCGGTCTCTTTATCTTTCCCCAGCATTCCCTTCGCCATCTCATACTCTTTCTTATAATTCATCCCCGTATCCAGAAACGGATCGATAACCTGAAATGCTGAATACATATAGGCAAGCAATTGAAGTCCTGTAAATTCTTTTCCGGGGATGCTTTCGAGGTTATATTTCTTCTCTGTCTTTGCAGGATCAATTCCCTGCCTGCCCAGCATCGCAATCTCAAAGCCGACTTTTTTAATTTCTTCTAAATCTTTGTCCGCAAAATATTCCAATGCGCTGAGGCAGTACATGGTGACTGCCATTTGACCCACCCCCCTTTCAATTCCCCCCTTGGTAAGGGGGGACTCAGAGGGGTTGTCCTGAATGTCTGAAAAAGCACCTACTGTTGGTTTTATTAGAGGGGAACTTTCCTCATCAGTTATAACTTCCCTCTTTGGCAAAGGGGGGTTGAGGGGGTTACCCTGATACTCGCTCTCCTCTATCAAAGAGAAATACTTTTCAATCTTTAGTTCCTTTGCCCATTTCTGAATTAATTCATGCGACTCAAGCGCCATGTCATTCTTTTGATATTTCCGGTATTCATCATAAAAACCCTTTGCGATCTTCATCTGCTGTTGTGATGCTTTGAAGAGATTGCTTGTCTCATATCCATACAGGTCTTTAAACTGAAAACTGTGCACAAGGCTCAAAATGATATTGGCATTCCTGACAATCGCCGGAGCGAATTCAATGATCTTTTTGCTTGTTGCTGATTTAATGTAATCCTGAAACAGCGTATAGAGGGAAAGAAACTGAAACGGGCGCAACTCCGGATATGTCTTGTAGAGAAAATCTTCAATGAAAAGGTCTACTGGGTTGTTGTAGATTTGACTGTTAATGCCGCTAAAAATGGTATTGATAAAACCAGCTATTGAGCTTTCATCCATCCCTTCACTATTAAGACGTTGAATGACGGCTTCGTTGTCTCTTATGAATAGCTCTTTCTGCTCTTTTGTGGATACAAATACATAATTCGCGTTCTTCTTCCTGTACTGAACCGCAAAATCGAGATGAACGAGTTCATGCATTATTAAATGAGAAATGGCGGGGAAGTCTTTTTTAAATCTGACGATGTGTTTGTCGCGGTTGTGGTTTTCCGCAATCTCAAGCTTTGCCGGCGTGAGAATGGAATCGTCAGGAATGATGTCGATTATTTTGCCTGATTCAACCGCGAGCTTCTGTAAATAATTATCTAATAAGGCAGGTGTATCTGTCTGTCTGTCTGTCTGTCTGTCTGTCTGTCTACAATTTTACGGCTTACTTCAGTTGCGAGTTGTACGGCATGCCTGTATATGGGATCATTTATTTTGCTCTTCTTTAAACTCTGAATCGCATAGTCAAATGCAGCAGGATATTCTCCTTTAATATTGCGGAGCATACCCATTGCGTAAATCGTATTCGGATAGTTGCTGTTGATGGAGTATGCCTTTTCAAAATAGCGTTCTGCCTCTATGACTTTTCCCAACTGCATGAGGTTTGCACCGATATTGTTCATGGCAATATGGTCATCCGACCTCACTTTCAATGCCTGTTCGTAATATGTCATTGCGGTAGGAATATCATTTCTGTCCCTCGCAAAGATATTGCCCATCATAATCAACGCATTGGTATTCTTCGGATCCCAACGCAAAGCATCAATCAGACAGTTGATGCCTTCTTCCTGATGACCTTCATCAGAATATATCTGGCCTAACACCCTGTGATATTCAGAAACAGTCGGATTGTTCTTAACGAGCTTTTCGAGAACAGGCTTTGCCTTTTTATAATTACCTGATTCACAGTATTTGATTGCGGTATCAAAGGCCGACTTCTGGCTGAGAATTGTGGAGGTGTCTATCTCGATCTTTATAAACTCTTCATCAATCTCGACTTTAGGTTTATACGGGCCGAAGGTGTAATAATTCCCCAATTCAGCTTTCAATATCTCAACACTCTTTCCGGCCTCTTTTGCCTTCGGAAAAAGATTGAAAAGAAAATCATCTATTTTGTGAATGATGATCATTAGATTTACTGCCCCTTCACAGCCTTCTTCAAAATGAGATTATTGATATAAATCTTCGACATTAAACCATCCTCGCTTTCCCCGTTATTATATACGTAGCTGGTTAATTTTGTTAAATAAAAATGAGAGGAACGGGAGCAAGAAAGCAAAGGCTCTGGATTAATAATCGAGGTTGGGAGTGGCATCTAAGGAATACGATTCTGGACCTGCCAGAATGACAGCAAAGCGACTTACTGCCCCTTAACCGCCTTCTTCAACTCCCGCACTATCTCCTTCACCGACTCATTGCTGACCTTTCCCTTACCGCCCATAGATATGAAAATCCACAAACTCACGTATTCTCACAAAATCCTTTTCATTTTTTGTAAGCACAAACGCTCCGATTCTCCGGGCAGAGCAGGCGATAAGAATATCATTTTGCAGACGGGAAAGATATGTTGAGTCATATCTGTATTTTTTTCTGTTCTTCGCGATGATGCCGCCGGTTTGACGCCAGTCCTCGTCATTGGGGACTATCAGTCTTCCGACATTCTGAAAGGTGTGATACAACTTGTCCAGAAGCTTAATGGACTGGCTGTCATGCGCTCCGGCGTAAAGTTCAGAAACAACAACCGAACTCATGTATAGTAATGGCGCGGATGTCTCATTGAAAACCGCAGGATGCGCGATTCCCTGATTTATAAAAGGGATATATATCGAGGTGTCGCAGATAACCTTAAGCGGATATTCTGCCAAAAATGTCCTCTATCTTCCCCTTACCTTTTACTGCGGAAAGCGCTTTATGAATTTTCTCGTTGGCAATCACCATATCAAGGGCTTTATTGATTGCCTCAGTGTCGGTAACGGCATGGGTAATCCGTCTGACCATCTCAATTTTGCCGGGTTCAAGAAGAAACTGTTTTCTTACTTTTGCTGTCTGCATAGTTCATCACCTCCATGATGTGTATAGTATACAATAACATACACACAAATAAGCAGTTAACTGGGAAATCTGTCTTGAGGTTAAAACTTAATAGATTACTGCCCCTTCACTGCCTTCTTCAACTCCCGCACTATCTCCTTCACCGACTCATTGCTGACCTTTCTTGAGAACCGGATCTTGTCAATGAAATGCAGGTCATAGACAATCTGGATCAGGTCACCCTTCTGGATGACACTGTGAGGCGGCATGTCGTGTAGCTCCGCGTACTTGTCCCTGATATCAAAGACCTTTCTGAAGACAGCCTTCTCCTTGGAGTTCAGCCTGCTGTATCCGCTGATCTTTCTGTACTTGTCCTCCGGGTCTCTTGTGTAATCCTTGTTCTGGATCTGGAGGTTCTTCAGGAAGAACGGCTCCATCAGCTTTTTGGCGTAGAGCTTTGCGATAATGATATCCTTCAATGCAAAGAGATGTATCACATCATTGAGCGCATAATGGATCGCCTCTTCTTCTATAGGCCTGTTGATCCAGTTATGCTGCTGATACTTCCTCTTCTCTTCGAGCACGATGCCGAGTTCAAAAGCGATTATGGAATGAAGGTCCTTCTTCTCATATTCGAGAAGCTCAGTGGCGGGCCTCAGGTCGAGTATGGATTTTATCTCCATGCCTGCTGAGTTCTTGAGTAAAGAGAGGTCGCTTCCTGCGTCATACATCATCTTCAGGATACTTGAATCTTCAAAGAGCATCTTGAGCGTCTCTTTGCCTATATTAAATGGATCAATGATGACACTGTCCACTCCGTCGAATATCTGCACCAGGCATAACCTCTCTCCATAAGCGTGGAGGTTAGACTCAGCCTCAATATCCAGGGCGATGACATGAAGCCCCTTCTCTTTAAACTTCTTCAGATATAATTGAAGCCCTGTCTCGTTTTCAATATAAATATAATTCATAATTATCTAATATACAGGCGGAACCGGCTGTCGGGCAAGTTAAGAAGACACGACCTTTAGAACCAGGAACTTATTTGTCCCCTCTTTTGCCTTAAACCTTTCATCCATCCTGCAGCCTGCGACCCAAATTATATCTTCTCCTGAAACAATAATAGGCACTGCATCTCTCTGCTCTCTCGGAACCTTCTCATCCACAAAGAAATCCTGGAGCTTCTTTCTCCTGCCAAAGCCAGCGGGATAGAAGAAATCCCCATCCTTTCTCATGCGGACCTGAAGCGGCAAAGTGAGGCTGTCATAGTCAAGGACAGCGGTATCCCTACCATCAGTTTTTTCTAATTTATCAAAGAGTTGCGCCAAAAGCCTTAAACCTGATTCATTAAGGACAATCTCGCCCGAAATATCAATATTCTGTGTCTTAATGCCTTCAGCAGCCTCTCTGGTAAAGAGAAGTGTTGAATAACCTTTTAACGCCCTGATGCCTTTAGGAAGGTTTATACTGTCACCGCTCTTGCACTCTTTAATAAGATGTATGATGTCATCGATATGAACCAGTTCAATACCCCTTTCAGCGCCTATCTCAGACAGCACCCTGCGAAGCACCCTTCTCAGTATCGCTCGCTCAATGTTCATCAGAGGGATAAGAAAAAGCTCGATCGACTCATCCGTCTTTCTTGTGATAAGCCTCATCATCGTCTTTGTAGTTTGTATCTCAAGGTATTCATCCTCGCCTCTTAATATCTCAGCTGTCCTGTTTATGCTCTCAATGACAGAGGGATTTTCATCTTTCAACAAAGGGAATATCTCTAAGCGCAGCCGGTTGCGTGAGTAGTCTCTCTTGAGATTGGAGGAATCTGTCATATATGAAATATTTTTGTGTGACAGGAATGCTTCAATATCCTTTCTCTCAATATCTATCAAAGGCCTGATAATGCTTCCGCGCACAGGCTGCATTCCAGAGAGGCCTTTTCTGCCTGCTCCCCTGATCAGCCTCATCAAGACCGTCTCAGCCTGATCATCCGCGTTATGCGCTATGGCTATACATGCGGCATTGACCTTATAAGCGAACCTGTCAAACGCGTCATAGCGCAGCTCTCTGGCAGCCTCCTGAAGATTAAGCTTCATTGACTCTGAATGCTGCTTTGTATCGACTGGCTCAACATAAAATTTTATCCCTAACTCATCACAAAGGCGCCTGCAAAATGCCTCTTCTTCAATGTTTTCGTTGGGACGCAGTCCGTGGTTTACATATACAGCGTGCAGAGAGAGATTGAAATTGTGCTTGAGTTCATCTAAAATAACCGTTAAGCAGACAGAGTCAGGACCGCCGGACAGCCCTATGAGAATACTGTCTCCATGCTGAAGCATCGAATATTTCTTTATGGTTTTAACAGCCTTTTCTTTAAGATCCATAGGAAGATTATAACTCATGCATGACTTTAAATATAAAAATTCAAAACTCTATGCTGAAAATATTCCGGTTGAAAGGATTGCCAAAGAGGTTGGCACTCCGGTATACATCTACAGCCATGACACCTTCATCAGGCACCTGAACGCATACAAAGATGCTTTTGACGGCCGCAGTCATATAATCTGTTTCGCGCTTAAGGCAAACTCAAACCTCGCGATACTGAAGCTCCTTGCAAAGAATGGTTCCGGCGCAGACGTCGTATCAGGCGGTGAGCTTTACCTTGCATTGAAGGCTGGGATACCGGCAAAGAAGATAGTCTATGCCGGAGTCGGCAAGACTGATGACGAGATAGCATACGCGCTTAACTCAAAGATACTCATGTTCAATGTCGAATCATCTGACGAGCTGAAGGCGATAAACAGGGTCGCCAAAAAGCTGAATGTCAAAGCTCCGATAGCCCTGAGGGTCAACCCTGACATTGACCCGAAGACACATCCATATATATCAACCGGATTAAAAGAGAGCAAGTTCGGCATCCCTATTGCGGATGCGCTTGAACACTATGCACTTGCAAAGAGGCTTTCAAATATCGAGATACTCGGGATACATAAACACATCGGCTCCCAGATAACTCAGATAAGGCCTTTTGTTGACGCCTTAAAGAAGATCCTCATACTTGCTGATAGCTTGAGAGCAAAAGGGATCAATATACAGAACCTCGATATAGGCGGCGGGCTCGGGATACCTTATAATAATGAAGAACCTCCTCATCCCAAAGACCTCTCAAAGGCGATACTTCCTCTTCTCAGGAAATATGATTTCAACCTTATACTTGAGCCCGGAAGGTCTATCGCAGGCAATGCCGGGATACTTGTGACAAAAGCCCTCTACATCAAACAGCACGCGGATAAAGAGTTCGCAGTTGTAGACGCAGGCATGAACGACCTGATCAGGCCGAGCCTCTATAATGCATTCCATAATATTTCCCCGGTCAAAAAGAATAGCCGCAAGAAGGTCACAACGGATATCGTAGGCCCTATATGTGAATCAGGAGACTTCCTCGCTAAGAATAGAAAGATGAACCGTGTCATGCCGGGCGATCTGCTCGCTGTGATGAGCGCGGGCGCGTACGGCTTTACAATGAGTTCAACATACAACAGCAGGCCGAGGGTACCTGAAGTTCTGGTCAAGGGCGATAAATACTTTGTCATCAGGGAGAGGGAAGATAACAAGGTCCTTGACAGAGGGATCAAGATGCCGGAGTTTTTAAAATAAAGATTCAAGGCTGTCATTCTGGCTTGTCCAGAATCGATCTTAAGGCAGGATTCTGGACAAGCCAGAATGACAAAGAAAAAACCAAATGAAAATTAATTTCACAAAAATGCACGGCCTCGGCAATGACTTCGTTGTCATTGACAATAGGAACAGCAGGATCAAAAACCTGAAGAAGCTCGCGCTGAAACTCTGTGACCGCAGGTTCGGGATCGGAGCTGATCAATTGATAATTCTCGGCAGCTCCAAGAAGGCTGACTTCAGGATGGGCATCATCAATGCCGACGGCTCTGAGGTCGAGATGTGCGGCAATGGGATAAGATGCCTTGCGAAATATATATGGGACAACAAACTTAAGGTTAAGAGTTCGTCGAAAAAACTCTCTATAGAAACCCTCGCAGGCATAATGTATCCTGAAAAGTCCGGTTCCCTGATCAAGGTTGATATGGGAGAGCCTGTATTAGAACCTGATAAAATCCCTGTAACGATCAGATTATCAACTGTCATTGATCATCCCCTAAAGGTTAAAGATAAAACATTTAGGATTACATGCGTATCAATGGGAAATCCTCATGCTGTTATTGTTGTGAAGAATGTTGATTCTGCTCCGGTCGAAACTATCGGGCATGAAATAGAGAACCACAAACTCTTTCCAAAAAGAACCAACGTTGAATTCATACAAATACTAAACAGAAAGAATATCAAGATACGTGTATGGGAAAGAGGGGCCGGCGAGACCATGGCATGCGGCACCGGCGCATCAGCGGTTGCGGTAGCAGCCTCACTCCTTGGACTTGCAGATAGAAAGGTCACTATCCATCTTAAAGGCGGCAAGCTTCTTATTGACTGGTCTAAAAAAGACAACCATGTATATATGACAGGCCCTGCGGTGAAGGTATTTGATGGAGTAGTTAATGAAGATTAAATGCCCATATTGCAAAAAAGATACAACGTGGGAGGAAAACCCGCATAGGCCATTCTGTTCCGACAGGTGCAAACTGATTGACTTAGGCAAATGGGCATCGGGTGAATATAAAATAGAGGGAAAGCTTAATGACGAATCAGACCCATCAGAAAAGGAGAATTGATATGGTGAATATAATCGTATCCGGCGCTGCCGGAAAGATGGGCACAAGGATAACAGCACTTGCAAATGCACATGAAGAGATAAAGCTTATTGGAGCGCTTGAGTATAAGGGCCATCCAAAGATCGGCTCTGATATAGGAGAAGTTACAGGGATCGGCAAGATCGGAGTTGCCCTTTCAGGCGATATCAATGACATCAAAGAAAAAGCCGATGTGCTGATCGATTTCTCCAATCCGGAGACAACTGTGGCAACAGCAAAAGCCGCTGCTGCAAAAGGCATCGCAATGGTCATAGGAACAACAGGGCTTACATTTGAGCAAACAGCATCTATCAAGTCCCAGACTGACAAAATCCCCTGCGTACTTTCGCCAAATATGAGCGTCGGGATCAATCTTCTTTTGAAAATACTAAAAGATATAGCCGGGGTGCTTGGAGATGATTATGATGTTGAGGTCATAGAGGCACACCACAGGCTTAAGAAAGATGCCCCGTCAGGCACTGCTATACGTCTTGCACAGGTTCTCGCGGATGCCCTTGGCAGGGATCTTGAAAAGACCGCTGTATATACGAGAAAAGGGATCATAGGCGAGAGGACAAAAAAAGAGATCGGGATGCAGACCATCCGGGCCGGTGATATTGTAGGTGATCATACCGTCCTCTTCGGCGGTATCGGCGAAAGGATCGAGATAACTCACAAGGCATCAAGCAGGGACACGTTCGCAGGCGGTGCAATCAAGGCAGCCCTGTGGGTTGCAGGGAAAGAACCGGATTTATACGATATGCAGGATGTATTGGGCCTTAAGAAATAGATTGCCAGTCATTTAAAATTACATTATTCCGCTTTGCCTCTTTAGCTGTTAATGTGTTAAAGTTTATACGCTTACACTATACTTTTTGGAGTTGGTTAATGAAAAGTGAAGAAAAGAACCGTTTTAAATGCAATGCCTGCGGAGGGCCTCTTAAGCTCTCCATCGGCTGAAGAGGAACAAGCCTGAACTGCATGGATTGCAGACAAAGCTATACAATTCAGGAGTATATCCACGAGATGGAAGATGTGGATTGGGCAAAACTGTCCTGCCAGCCTTGTGACAGGGCCTGATCCTCTGCATCAAGGCATTACTTAGTGCCTTGATGTTATCCTTCCTGACTTATTGACAAATAAAGAACATATAACATAATATATATGTTCAAATAATTTACTAAATTTAGATCTGAGGAAATATGAAAACTGTATTTACAAAAAAGAGCGATGTAGACACAAAATGGTATGTTGTTGATGCCAATGGGCAGGTGCTGGGAAGGCTGGCTTCAAGAGTAGCTTCAGTGCTCAGAGGCAAGACCAAACCAATATACACCCCTAATGCCGATACAGGTGATGGCGTTATCATCATAAATGCCGGCAAGATCCAGCTTACGGGCAACAAGCTTGAGCAGAAAGAATACTATCACCACACTGGTTATCCCGGTGGAATAAAGAAGGAGACCGCTAAAGACCTTATGAAGGTTAACCCTGAAAAGCTTCTTACCACTGCGATTCGAGGGATGCTTCCTAAAAACCCTCTCGGCAGGGAACAGATAAAGAAACTAAAGGTTTACAGCGGCACAGACCATCCTCATGTTGCACAAAATCCTGAACCATTAACTTTGACCAAATAAGGAGTTTTTAGAATATGGCAGAGATACTATATAACGCAACCGGAAGAAGAAAAAATTCTATTGCGCAAGTTTTCCTTAAGCCCGGTGCCGGGAATGTCACAATCAACAAGAAACCACTTGGGGAATACTTCCCTTTTGAGACGATGAAGATGATAGTTCTTCAGCCGTTAAATTCTGTTGCAGTCAACGGCAAGTATGATGTCAACGTCAGGGTAACGGGCGGAGGCGTAAGCGGACAGGCCGGCGCTATCAAGCACGGCATAGCTAGGGCGCTCATCAAGATCAATTCCGACTTTAGAGGGCCGCTTAAAAAAGAAGGTTTCTTAACGAGAGATCCGCGGGCGGTTGAGAGAAAGAAGTATGGCCAAAAGGGTGCAAGAGCACGCTTCCAGTTCTCAAAGAGATAATTAATAAACCGTGGCTGGTTAAGCGTATTGCGTAACAAGTTGAATTTCTACACAAAGCCTTTTATTAATATCACTCATAACTGATTACACATTACGGTCTTTAAATGTTAAAAGTTGCTATCTTAGGAGGCAGTGGATATACAGGTGGTGAACTATTCAGAATTCTGCAGCACCACTCACATGTCAAGGTAACAGCCGTCACTTCCGAACGTCTGGCAGGATCATCCATCTCAGAGTTATTTCTTCACTCAAGAGATTCCATTCTCAAGCTTGAAAAACTTCATCTTGCTACACTAAAAAACAAAGCCGACCTCTTTTTTCTCTGCCTTCCACATATGACCTCTCAGCCGGTTGTTGCATATCTTAATGAAGCAGGCAAAAAGGTTATTGACCTTTCAGCTGACTTCAGGCTGAAGAGCGCTAAAACATATCAGGAGTGGTACGGCACCAAGCATATCTGTCAGCCCCTTCTTAAAAAAGCTGTTTACGGCCTTCCTGAGATCAATAGGGACAAGATAAGATCCGCATCGATAATCGCTAACCCTGGCTGCTACCCTACATCTATAGTCCTCGCCTTGGCCCCGATAATTGACAAGGATTTTGCTGATACTGATTCTATTATTATAGATTCAAAATCAGGTGTCTCAGGAGCAGGCAGAAATCCGGCACAGCCTTTCATGTTCTGTGAAGTCAATGAATCTGTCAAGGCCTATGCTGTAAGCAACCATAGGCATACTCCAGAAATAGAGCAAGAGCTGAATTGTATTTCAGGGAAGAAGATCAAGATAGTTTTCACTCCGCACCTGATCCCCATGGACAGGGGGATGCTCAGCACCAGTTACATCCGCATTAAAGAGGGTATGACCCTCTCCAAGGTTCAGCAGATATACAGGAACTTTTATAGAAACGAGCCATTTGTCAGGGTTTTAAATAATGGAATTTATCCGGCCACAAAGGCTGTGAAAGGAAGCAACTACTGCGACATATCTGTATTCCTTGACAAGCGAAGCCATAGCCATAATACACTCATAATAATAAGCGCGATCGACAACCTTCTAAAAGGGGCTTCAGGCCAGGCTGTCCAGAACATGAATATAATGTCCGGATTCAATGAGACTGAGGGGCTTAATACCCTTCCCTTATTTCCTTAATGCGCAAGCCATCTGTTAGCAAGAAACTCCTTGTCCCGGGATTTATGTTCTCAGGCATATCTGTTGGTATCAAAAAGAAGACAAACAAACCTGACCTGGGAATTATATTTTCAGAAAAGCCGGCAACCATAGCGGGCGTCTTCACGACCAATAAGGTTAAAGCAGCTCCTGTCAAGCTTGATATAAAACGCATAAGATCCGGGAAGGGTCAGGCTATAATTATTAACAGCGGCAACGCCAATGCATGCACTGGTGAGATCGGATTAAAAGACGCCTCTGAGATGACAAGACTTACTGCTCAGGAACTGGGAATCAGAAATAATCTTGTCTATGTATCATCAACCGGAATAATCGGAATACCGCTTCCTATGGCAAAAATAAGAAAGGCTATACCAGTAGCCGTCAAAATGCTTTCTCCTCTATCATTGGACAATATCTCTTCTGCAATAATGACCACCGATACTTTCCCCAAGGTAGTATTCAAAAAGGTCAGGATAGGCAATAAGACGGGATCAATTGCTGGGATAGCCAAAGGGTCAGGAATGATCTCACCGAATATGGCGACAATGCTGAGCTACATTGTCACTGATATAGATATAACCCCGATAGCTCTCAACAATGCCCTGAAAGCGGCTGTAAAACAATCATTCAACAGGCTGGTTGTAGATAATGATATGAGCACAAACGACACTGTAATGATCATGGCAAACGGAATGCTCGGCAATATCCCGATAACCCGAAAATCATCTGACTACAAAGTATTTGAAAATGCATTGATTGAACTCACATATAATCTTGCAAAAATGATAGCCATAGACGGAGAAGGCGCAACAAAGCTGGTCAATGTAAAGGTCAAAGGAACAAAAACAGAAGCGGATTCTGAAGATATTGCCAGAGCAATCGCCAGCTCTATGCTTGTCAAAACAGCCATATACGGGCAAGACCCGAACTGGGGCAGGATAATATCGGCCATAGGATATGCCGGAGTTGACATTGATGAAAAAAAGATAGAAATTCATATTAATAAATGCAAAATCGTAAGCAATGGGATCAGAAACAGCAAGGCTAATATATCGCAAAATTTATTCGCCGATAAAGAAATAAACATTACTGTAGACATCGGCCTTGGAAAAAAATATGCCAGTATACTTACATGTGACCTTACTGAAAAATATATAAAGATTAACGCTGAATATTCCACTTAGCTTCAATATAATATTTTTTTATGATATATTGTAACTACAGATTTAATTTCATGGAGGAATCCAAATGAAGATAAGAGCATTATTGCTGGTCATAGTATTCGGGCTTTTTATTAACTTCGCAAGCGCAGATGACCCAGAATCAAAAAACTATATCATAATAAAAGGCGATACCCTCTGGGATATCTCTAATAACGAACTGAAAGAACCTATGTTATGGCCAAAGCTCTGGCATGCCAATCCTCAAATTGCAAATCCTGACCTCATCTATCCCGGTACTAAGATATGGATTCCATCCAGGGAGGAACTTATGCGTTTGACCCAGGATAGCCCAAACGCGGAAAATACAGCTTCTTCTGATGAGCTTGAACTGGACTTCCCGGAATTCAAACCTGTAATAACAGAATCTCCCAAACCGGCTGTTGAATATATTGTAGACAAAAACACCTACATCTCAACCGGTTGGATATCAAACGAATATCAGAACATCGGAGAAGTATTTTTTACTGATAGAGGAAGAAATCTGTTTGGAAAAACCGATTCTGTATTTCTGAAGACAGGAAACAAAGTTTCGGTTGGTGATATGTTCTTGTCTATTAGGAAGACTAAGGAAATCAAACATCCAAAGACTGGCGGCAGGCTTGGATATCAGGTGAAAGTGACCGGCCTGCTTGAAGTTGTAGAAATTGAGAATAACACTCCTAAAGCCAGGATTATAGAACAATATGATCATCTCGACGACGGTGACAATCTAATGGAATATGTCGGATGCATGCCACCTGCCAGGCTCAAGACAGCAAGAACTCCTGACATTCATGGATACATAGTGGGGTCAAAGATCGACAACCGTATTTCATACAAAGGCGATATTGTTTACCTTGATAAAGGTTCTGAAGACGGGCTTGAACCTGGTGACGTCTTCTCAATTCAGGACAATGCTCCGATAGGTTCTTTGCAGGTTATATCCACAAGGTCAAATACTGCGGCTGCCATTATACTTGATATACAGCAAGAAGTGATGACAGGCGATACATGGGGTAAGAAATAATAAATAGTAAGCCAGAGATACAAAAAAAAAGGGGGCAGAATTCTGCTCCCTTTTTTTATACATTACAAATATTTTTATGTGCTTACCAATGTCTTCAGCGCCTTCAATCTCGTAGGGTGCTTAAGTTTCCTTAAAGCCTTTGCCTCTATCTGCCTGACCCTCTCTCTGGTGATTGCAAGGTGCCTGCCGACCTCTTCGAGTGTATGATCCCGGTCTACGCCTATACCAAACCTCATCCTGATTACCTTCTCCTCTTTTGGAGTAAGTGTACCAAGCACTTTCTTTATATAACCAGAGACCTCTTTTTTCTCTGCTTCTGTGTACGGAGAAGGGCTGTTTTTGTCACCAATAAAATCTTCAAGTTCAGTGTCTTCATCGCCTACAGGTGTCTGCAGCGCAATAGGATCCTGAATAGCCCTAAAAACATCCTCAACTTTCTTAGTAGTAACTTCCAGTTTCTTGCCAATCTCTTCATTGGTCGGCTCTCTCCCAAGTTCCTGAGTGAGCTCCCTTGATGCCTTTGTAACCCTGTTATAAAACTCCATCATATGAACAGGCACCCTTATAGTCTTGGTCTGATCTATCAGAGCCCTTGTAATTGCCTGCCTTATCCACCAGGTTGCATACGTACTGAATTTATAACCTTTTTCATACTTGAACTTATCAACAGCTTTCATAAGCCCGATATTACCTTCCTGTATAAGATCCAGAAGAGGCAATCCTCTGCCTACATAATTTTTTGCAATATTAACTACAAGCCTGAGATTTCTGGTGATAAGCTCGCCCTTGGCCTCATGAACAAACGCCTGTACTTTGAAGATCCTGTCCCACATTAACAGCAGATTATCTATCTTAATTCCCACCTCTGACTCTATCTTCTTGAATGTTTTCCTTACCTTGCTCGCTGTCTCTTCCATTTCAAGAAGCAATGACTGCCTTACCCTTTTTTTGCTTTTTTCATGCTTAATCATTAAACCTATTGCCTTAAGCGAACCGCCGTACTTCTTCATTTTTTTATTTGATGCCCTAACCTCATCGACCATGTCTTTGATTCTGTTTAAAGCAAGGTCAACAACCACGTCAATCCTCTCTGATTCTTCCTCAAATACCTCAGCATCAAAAGGAATAGTTTTCTCGATCTTCTTTGTAATGGGAAGATGCAAGATGATTTCAGCAATAATACCTTTTCCTTCCTCAAGCTTCTTGGCAAGCTCAACCTCCTCAGCTTTGGTAAGTATGGAGATATCCCCCATAGAATGAAAATATGCCTGGACAAGATCCTCGGTCTTCTCGTACCCCTGAACCTCCTCCTTCTCCAATGGCTGTGCCTCTTCATCCACAATATCAATGCCCATATCCTGAAGAAGATCCATAAGATCTTCAATTTCATCAGGACTGAAGAATTCAGAAGGAAGGGCCTCGTTTATCTCATCATACGTCAGGACGCCTTTCTTTTTGCCGACCTCAATTATTTCGTCTACTATATCTCGTTCTTTCATAAGCTTATAATGAATTATGGGATGTATAACTTGAAATTATATCTGAAATTAGAGTAAAAGACAAGAATTATAATTAAAAAAACCTTCTCTCAAGAAAATGTATGTTTTCATATAGTTACCTTACGGAAATTTTACAAAAAAAAACCCACTTGTCTGTGGGCTTATTAAATGACTAAAACTATTATGTGATAACTGTTAGAATTTGAGTAATGAGGTCAAGGCACACGATCTATTAGTACTGGTTAGCTCAATCCGTCACCGAACTTACACACCCAGCCTATCAATGTGGTAGTCTACCACTGATCTTCAGTCCCGCTTAAGCGGGAGGGAGACCTAATCTTGAGGTGGGCTTCCCGCTTAGATGCTTTCAGCGGTTATCCCGTCCGAACATAGCTACTGGGCACTGCTCTTGGCAGAACAACCCACACACCAGCGGTTCGTCCATCCCGGTCCTCTCGTACTAGGGACAGCTCCTCTCAAGTCTCCGGCGCCCACGACAGATAGGGACCGAACTGTCTCACGACGTTCTGAACCCAGCTCGCGTAACGCTTTAATGGGCGAACAGCCCAACCCTTGGGACCTACTTCAGCCCCAGGATGCGATGAGCCGACATCGAGGTGCCAAACGGCGTCGTCGATATGAACTCTTGGACGCCATCAGCCTGTTATCCCCGGCGTACCTTTTATC